>CAYQQD010000036.1:0-7969 GCA_964419575.1 uncultured Dehalococcoidales bacterium
ATAAATAGGGAAGGAGAAACGGACATAGTAATATTCTCGATAAAATCTGGAGCTGAGGGGACTCGAACCCCTGACTTCCTCCGTGCAAAGGAGGCGCTCTCCCAGCTGAGCTACAGCCCCATTTGTTGAGATATTATAGCAATAAACAGTATTATTGGCAAAATGCCCGTTATTATCTGCGTGGCTTTAGAGAGGGGAAAAAGCTAAGTGGCATTAGTCTATATTATTACTCTGTTGGCAACTGGTATAGGCGTAGGTTTTGCCAGCGGTCTTCTGGGACTGGGTGGTGGTTTCATTATGACCCCGGTTCAGTACTGGATATTTACCGCTATGGGTGTGCCAACGGATATGGCGATAAAGCTGGCTTTTGGCACAAGTTTGCTGGCAATTTTACCCACCGCTGCCAGCGGCACCTGGAGACATCATAGAATGGGAGCAGTGTGGTGGCGAGCAGCTATTATCATGGGTTGCTCTGGTCTAGCCGGCGGTTTTGCCGGGGCTACTCTAGCTACCCACCTCCCTGGGGAAGGGCTAAAGATAGCCTTTGGTGTTGCTACTTTAGCTGCTGGTATCAGGATGCTCATCGCTACACCGGTAGGGGTTGAGGATGAGCCTGAGGATAAGCCCTGGCTATGGGTAGCCTGGGCAGTTCCAGTAGGCATTGTCACCGGTCTCCTTGGTATTGGCGGTGGCGTGTTAATGGTTCCGGTAATGGTGCTGGTGCTCAAGTTCAAGATGCATAGGGCGGTGGCTACATCCTTGGCTTTTATCATGATTGCCAGCGTTGGCGGCATTGTCGGTTATATTGTAAATGGTCTGGGTGTTCCCAATCTGCCGCCCTATTCTATAGGCTATGTTAATTTGCTATCGTGGGCTCTATTGGCAGTTACTAGCGTTGGTATGGCGCAGGTTGGGGCGATAACCGCTCATCGGCTTCCCGCCAGGCAGCTAAGGTATGTATTTGTTGGGGTAATGTTCTATGTGGGGCTCAGAATGCTTGGCGCCTTTGGCTAACCGGCTGACCAAGATAGGTAGAGAAGGGCAGATTATTACAGGGTTAGGTTCAATATCCCCCCTACAAGCAGAGCAGCAGTGAGCATTATTCCTGCCGACTTGAGCATATTCTTGCCCCCAAGCTCCCTGAGAAGAACCACAAAAGTAGCAATACAGGGGAAAAACATAGCTAAAACCACACTGCCAGTGATAATTTGCTTAGTGCTTAACGCTAATGGTGCCAGCATACCCAAGGCTACATCCTTTCGCAGGAAACCAATGGCTAAAGCCGTTACCGCCTCCTTGGGTAATCCGAGAAAGCCGGTCACCACCGGTGCGGCAAAATTGGCAACAGTATTAAATATACCCACGGCATAAAGGATATTTATTACCAGAACACCGCCCATAACTATTGGAACAGCCTCTTTTAAGAAGCCATAGACCCTCGTCCACAGTTTTTGTAATACAGCTCGCCATGATGGCAGACGATACGGCGGTATTTCTACCAGCAGCTCGGGGCTAAATCCCTTGACCGCACGGTTAAGAATAGTCCCCAAAATAATCCAGACCACGACTAGTGTCCCGAAGACAATAGCCACATATTGCCACCCGCGCTCGCCAACTAATCCAAAAATCATCGCCTGTAAGGCAGCGCAGGGGATAGCGATAGATATCAATGTGGCGGCAATAAACCTCTCCCGCTTGCTTTCCAGAATACGGGTAGCCAGAATGGCGGGCACATTGCACCCAAGTCCCAGTAGGGTGGGGATGATAGCATAGCCATGCAGACCCAGACGGTGCATAATGGTATCCATCAGGACTGCCAGTCGTGGCAGATAACCTATGTCCTCAAGCAGCCCCAGTACTAGGTAGAAAGAGATGATATAAGGCAAAACCATATCAAACTCTACATAGAGCCCGGTAGTCAATAGCCCAAAAGCTCCAATAAAATTTACCTCCCCACCGACTATCTTACCTATTACGATATCGTGGAGAAAGCCAGTCCCTCCCAGGAAACTGCTCAGTCTCAGTATCACCGGTGCCCACAGATTATTAAATAAGGGGTCGAGCACATAGCCAATTAAGCTTTCACCGATGAAACGAACTGCCAGGAAGGAGCCGCCCAGAACCACTATGGCTAAAATTATGCCCCCTGCTGGCTTGGCGCTAGCATCCTCCATACGTTCCAGCCAGGTATGGTGGCGATGGGTAATATGCTGAACCTGGTCTATGATATTACCAATAACCGCCCAGCGCTCATCACGACTACGGAGGGGGACATCAGGCGAGGTTGCCCTGGGAATAGATTCCACCAAGTCCTTTATTCCCTGTCCGGTGGTGGCGACGGTTGGGATGACCGGCACCCCTAAAAATTCCCTCAGTTTGTCCAAATCAATATGTATTCCCCGGTGCTCAGTGTCATCCCACATATTCAGGGCGACTACTACTGGGATATTCCTTTCCAGCAGCTGAAGGGTCAAATAGAGGTTTCTTTCTAGATTGGTGGCATTGACCACGTTTATGACCATGTCTCCGGTGTTGAGCATCTGCATGGCTACTTCCTCGGCTTCAGTGGTTGGTTCCAGGGTATAGGTGCCGGGCACATCAACAACCTCAACCCTCTCCCCGCCCAGTTTCATAAAACCACGGGTATAGCTCACCGTCGTCCCTGGATAATTGGAGGCAATCACCCTGACCCCGGTAAGACGGGAGAAAACGACGCTTTTCCCCACGTTGGGGTTACCCATCAACAGAATCTTCATCTCCAGCCTCAATCGGCTCAACTATTATCTTATTAGCCATGCCAAAGCCGATGGCTACTTGGGCATTACCCACTTTGATGGTTACCGGTCCTCGCATGAACGCAGAACTGACCTTGGTTATTCTCTGCCCGGGTCTAATTCCTAAAGCATTAAGGCGACTAATCAAGCCATGTCCGCCTTGAATTTGAACCACAATGCCACTCTGACCAGTCCGCATTTGGCGCAGGGTTACTTGTTTTCCATTGGGCATAATCGTACCTCTCTAGTCTTTTAAACAGGGGGTTCCCGCTTGAAGACGGGTGGTCTTACTTAGGCTAAGCGAAATTACTTCCGCGTTGGCAGCATTTAGCGCAATAGCCGGTCATGTGGACTTCTACCCCGGTAACCTTGAAGCCCTGCTTGCGGGCTATTCCCTGTTTCATCCTTTGGCTCAGCTTACACTCAAACTCCACGATTTTGCCGCAGCCAAGGCATACCAGGTGATGATGCTCGGCAGACGGTTTTACTTCATAGTGGTGGTGAGCCTCATCAAAATGAAGTTCGTTTACTAGCCCCAGTTCCTTGAGACTCCGCAGGGTTCGATAGACAGTGGACAAGCTTAGGCGAGGCTGCTTGTCTTTGGCTCGGCGGTAGACCTCATCAGCATCTAGATGTCCTTGGCGAATGATTTCCAGGATTAAAGCCCGCTGATTGGTCATCCTCAGTCCGGCTGAACTCAGCGCTCTGCGGTTAATTTTCAGTGTTTGTTCTTTAGCAACCATAGTTATTATTGATAATGCTTCTTATTTGCAACTATTTTAAAGAATAAAAGTTTTGCTGTCAAGTCAAACCTAGTGGAATTTTAGGCTTCGAGCTTCTTTTTTATTTCGGGGATAGCATGCCGAGCCGCCTGGTGAGCTCGCAGAATGCACTCCCGGGCTCGGTGGAAGTTACTGGGGTTGATGTGCCCTACTTGGGGGGTAATAGTTACGTCAGCCTGTTGAAGACCTAGCTCACCTCCTATCTCCTCTGATCGAACCTGCGGTTTAGAAGCTGCGAGGCTATGGTAATCTTCTGCATCTGAATAGACCCACCAGCAATTCCCCAGCCCCAGCTATCACGAAACATGCGCTCTATGGGGTACTGCTTGGAATAGCCGTAGCCGCCAAATATCTGGACAGCCATCCCGGTAACCTCCCTCACCATTTCATTAGCCAGGCACTTAGCAAGGTTAGCCTCAATGGGAGAAGGCAAACCTATCGAGGCATTAGCTGTTGCCCGGTATATAAGAAAGCGGGATGACTCAACCTTTATTGCCATGTCGGCTAACATAAACTGGATTGCTTGAAATTCACATATATCTTTGCCCCACTGCTTTCTTTGTTGCGAATATGCCATCGCCTCTTCAAGGGCTCCCTGGGCTATCCCAAGACACATAGCGGCGTTACCACATCGCTCAAGGTCAAACGCAGTCATTAGCTTCCTGAAACCCCCCTCCTTGACCACCAGGTTCTCTTTAGGCACATAACAATCTTCAAAAATTAAGTCACAGCTCGGCATGCCGTAGAGACCCATAAATTGTTCCTGGTTGCCAAAAGAAAAACCTGGCGTGCCCTTCTCAATAATCAGCGCACCAATACCCCTGGCACCTCTCTCTTTACTTAGCCTCACGTATGTCACATAGACGTTAGCCTGACCCCCTCCGCTAACGAAGCGCTTGTTACCATTGACGATGTAGTGATCGCCATCCAGGACGGCTCTTGTGCTGAGGTCAGTCAGGGCTGAGCCTGCATCGGGTTCGGTCATAGCAATGGAAATCGAGGATTCACCTCGGCACACAGGGGGTAGATATTTCCGCTTCTGCTCCTTAGTGCCAAATTGCTCAATCACTCTGACCGATGCCAGGGTAGATTCCAAAACATGAAAAGCACAGCCTGGCCATACTCGCGCTAGCTCTTCAATGGCTAGAATGGCCTCAAAAGCGGTTCTGCCTTGGCCTCCATACTCCTCGGGTAAGGTCATCCCTAGAAGACCTAGGTCTGCCAGTTTCTTGATAAGCTCCTTATGGAACCATTCACCAGAAGCTTCCAATTCAGCCACTTTAGGGCGAAATTCCTTCTCAGCCACCTCGTGCACCAGACTCTTTAGCATTTTTTGTTCTTCGTTTAGCTGAAAGTCCACTTTATTCCCCCCTAATTGAATTCTCAAGTGTACCACTGGGTTATCATTGTGTGTCTTTTAACTTGCAATGCCTTATTTAATAAAACCTGGTTTAGTTTCTCAGGACTCCTTTCATTCCCACAGCTCCTCAATATCCTTTTCGGCTTGCTGTCTAGTCTCTGGGCTGGGGATAAACTCCTTGTAGGACTGAGCCGAGCCATACTCTCTCGTCCTGATAACCACCGGCATGGGCACAGCATGACCAAAGATAAGTGCCTGCTGCCTGGATTCCAGCCGGGATAATATTGATTTGAGCCCGCTCTTATCCGGTACCCCAGCCAGGACGCTATCAATGTCACGCTCATTGTCCAGGAGACAGGTTATCTTGGTCCCCATTTGGGACATAACCTCATCATCAATGCCGCTGGGTCTCTGGTCAATTACCAGCAGGGTAACATTGTATTTGCGCATCTCGCGGGCAATAATGCCAAAGATAGTCTGGCTTGAGACCTCAGGATTAAGGAATTTATGGGCTTCCTCAATGGTTATCACCAGAGGGTGGGGTGGGGCAATATCCTCGCCCAGCGCCTTTTCCATCCTCTCCCGATATTGAGCATGGATGCGGCGGGTAAGTAGATTGGCGACCAGAATATAAGCCGTAATATCGGTATATCTACCAAATTCCAGGACGACATTTATCCCCTGGTCAAGGTATTCTAAAACGTGCCTTACCGGGTTATCGGTGACGTGGGGTAATAGGAAGGGGAGCCGTCTGATGGTTTCCAGTCCACGGCGCAGGTTCCGGTAGGTGCTATCGTGAATGTTTAGTCTAGACAATAGTTGCTTGGTCTCGTCTCTATCCTCTAGCTCTAGGGTAGCTTCAATCCACCGCTTACTGCCGAACTCCCGGTATAGCTGATACACGGCTTGGACTGAGGCTTCGGTGAGGTTCAAGGTCTGGCGAAGTAGCCCGATATCCTCCGGCTCTATCTCATCATAGCCGATTCTAACGACAAAATCGGTGCTTACTCGCCGCCGCCTTGAACTTTCCTCATCAAGGGTAAACACCGCTACCTTTGATGGGAAAAGCTGCTTTAAGGCTTTGACCTTCCGCCCTTCCTCGCTCCTCCCCTCCCAGCCATATTCACTATGCATATCAAAGACCAGATTGGCTGCCGTCCCTTTCTGGAGCATGCCGATGAGCAGTAACCGGGTGAGGAAGGTCTTCCCCGTGCCACTCTTGCCAAAGATGCCGTTAGACCGCTTGACCAGCTCCCCAAGGTCAAGGCAGACCTTGGTCTCCATATCCAGCGGGGTCCCAATATAGAACCGTTTTTCATCTTCGCCGCCAAAGACCAGCTCTACATCCTGCTGTGAGGCTAAATTTACCGTTGAGAAGTGGCTGGGGACGGTCTTGACCGGCTGCGGTCCCTCAATTAAGCTGGCAACATCACCGCCGATGGTGAGATAGGGAGAGACGTGGATTGTCCCGTAGGTGCTGGTGCCGGCTAATACCTCAGCCATAAACGGGTCGGAGACATCAGGCGGGGTCAGGGTAAGCTTCTGGTCTATCACCCCGAGGCTGACATCGGTTATCATGCCGAAGAAACGCTGCTTCTGCCCCTCAATGGTTACATAGCGTCCCACCGCCATATCTTCAACCGAGGCTGAGCTATCCAGCCTTACCTCTACCCCTTTGGTTAGTGAACCTGAGGTAACAATGCCCAACCTTTTTTCATTCATGTTTTTATCCTTTCCAGAATAGCCTTGAGTTGGTTAAATTGGCCACTGAGTAATATGGCTAACTCTTTGCCCGCTGCCACCAAAAAAGCACGGCGGTCTTCATATACTTGGCTCATCTGGCGAAGACAGGCAGCAATAAGCTCCTCAGAGGAGACCGGCAGGCGAGTGTTGAGCAGTATATTGAGGAAGGCAAAGGACCGGCTGAACTCCTTTACCTCTTCAGGGGAGCACAGGTAAACAAAGCTGTGGATTCGGGCTGGCTTTGGCGGCAAATAGTGGTGCAATTTGTCATCCTGCCGGTGCCCAACCACCACCGCCCCGAATTCACTTTTAAGCAGCTTCAAAAGCTGAGGGCTTGCCTGATAGATTGCTTCCTCTGAGGTCTCATCCTTGCCCCTGGCAATCGGGCGCCGCCCCGGCTCAAGGCTGGTGGTAGTCGCATTATAGACGACGCCATATAGCTCCATGTCCGAGTCTCTGGTCTTTACCAGGCTGCCTAATGGCGGCGACTGATAAAGCTCATAGCACTGGGCGACAAAATCGGTGGTGCTCGCCTCAATAACCTCGCCTACTCTCTCCACGGATGTACCCCCTTATGAAATCCTAATATCTAAACTTAATATCTAAACTCTAAATCCTAAACATATATTTAGAATTTAGGATTTCGTATTTAGGATTTTATTTCGTTTTCTCCACTATAGAGCCGAATATTTTCATAAGCTCTGTAGCTTCGCTAATCAAAGATTGCTTTCTCTTTTCTGCGTCTTCTCCTTTTACCTTGATAAGCTTCAGCCAATACCTGCTCTCTTTGGCTTCCTTGCGGCAAATCTTGACCCTCATTGCAAAATCCTTTTTGCTTAAGGATTCATTGGCTTCAATATAGTTCGCTCCCACTGAACCAGAAGACCTGATAATTTGCTTCATTATTTCAATGTTTGCCATTGTTTTGGGAAGAGCATTTACAAACTCTATAACCTCCTTGGCAAATCTTAGAGTTCGCTCTTCTAAATCATACTGTTTTGAGTTTTTAGCTTCGGTCATTAAAGTCGCTTCGCTCCAAATCCTAATATCTAAATACTAAACCCTAAACGCTTTGGTTATTAGTGCTTTGTATTTGTTTAGAGTTTCGTGCTTCGTATTTAGAATTTAGTATTTCCCCTCAGAGCTTCCGTCATTTGGATTTTATTTATCGGAATTTGTTTAGAATTTAGAAATTAGTATTTAGAGTTTCCCTTCTTCTTTTAAACATTTAATCTGCCTCTTACCCTGCCTGACGGTTACTTGACTAGGGCTTTCTTGCCAAAAACCTCCTGCTTTTGGTACCACCTCTG
>CAYQQD010000037.1:0-7722 GCA_964419575.1 uncultured Dehalococcoidales bacterium
GAGGAGAGAAAAGGGCTAGTATGTGAGACCTTGGAAGAAGTCAAGCTTACCCCGGCTCAGGAATTCATGCCAAAATATGCTCACGCATTATCTGGAGGTCAAAGACAACGCATAGCTATTGCCCGAGCTTTAATCCTTCGCCCTGATTACATCCTAGCCGATGAGCCGATTTCAATGATAGACGCCTCCAGCCGGGCAGAGATCCTTTACCTAGCTAGGGAACTCCAGGAAAAGCACGGAATGAGCTTTCTCTATATTACTCATGACATTGCTACCGCTCGACATTTCTCTCATCGAATAGCGGTGATGTATCTGGGGAAAATTGTCGAACTGGCTCCAACATCCAAGCTAATTGAGCAACCTTGCCATCCCTATACCCAAGCTTTAATTGATGCTGTGCCCACCCCCGACCCAGCAAATAGGTTCAGGCAGCGCCGGGTTATCCCCGGAGAACCCCCCAGCCTGATCCATGTACCACCTGGTTGCCGTTTTCACCCTCGTTGCCCCTTTTTCATGCCGGGCAAGTGTGAGGTTACCGAACCACCGATGATAGAAGTCAGGGAAGGTCATTACGCTGCTTGCTATCTTTACTCATAAATGTCTCTGCCAGGCACAGAAAGCCACCAATGCCCCCGTGTTATAATAGAGAATAAGCAGAAAGGAGACGGCAAATGACTCAGTCAAGGTTGTATGAGATTGTTGAGACCAAGTATCAACCGAAAAAGCAGACTAAACTGGACTTCTTAGGGACGTTTGACGAAGCCAAGAAAAAGGCTTTAGCGGAAGCGAGGAAGAATGTGGGTGTGAGGTATGCTGTCTTCCGTCAGGATAGTCAGATAGCTGAATTTCAAGCCTACTACCGGACGACCGTAAAATGTCCTAAGTGCGGCGAAGTAATACCAATAGAGTGAAAACCGAGCAGGCATCCACTTCTCTGCTAATTACTAGCTAGGTGCGCACGCTAATATACTGAGGCACCGGCTTCTAATAAGTAACCTAGGCTAATCTAGGTATCCCCTTTGCCTTTTCTCTCAGCTCGTTGACCAGATTTCTTGTCTGTGCCTGAGTTGCCTTCTGAACTTCCAGTGTTTTTGTTGCCTCCTCGTATAGTTTTTCTACCCTAGGTATCCTAACCAGCTCTGAGGCAACGACAGTTAGGGAAACTTCTCGTCCTCTCCTAGGGTAGTCCCCAATTCTAATTTCTGCCTGAGGAGAATGGTCGAGAAGGGTCTGATAGATCTCTTGAAGAGCTGACTGGGTAATGTATTCCTTTGGGGCACAAAGCATAGCTAGTAACCGGCGAGCATCCTTCAGGTTGATATCGGTAGACAGATTATTCAGTGCTTCATTCAAAGCCGTGGACACGGAGGTTGCTCTGCGTACTCCCTCATCTACGGAATATTTTCTAAAGCGGAAGGATGGGAGGGGCACTTCACCCCTACCAATAACAGATATACCAGATAGGGAAGCAATGATGTCCCCAGCATCAGCCACTTTGGCACCTACGTACTTGGTGACTTTCTCCTCACCAGCACAGAATAGGTCGTAGAAGTTGCCGACCATTCGCTGATTTATATGCTGGTATGAGTCTGCCATGCTGACTGTTGCCCCTCGGCTGAACTTCTCATTATCAAGGATAAAGGTAACATCAGCGTAGCTATCTACCGTACTCACGCAGGTGGCAGCATTAGTTAGAGCATAAGATACTGCTCCACTCTCCTCATAGGCGAAGGGTAAAACAACTATAGCAATAACACGACGGCCTAGTCTTTCCTTAAGAATCTTTGCCACCGGTCCGATACCACCGGAGCCTGTGCCCCCTCCAGCGCTGGCTATAACTACCACCGCATCCGTCTCATAAAAGCGACGGGACTCAGAAATTTCCCCGGCAAGCACCCCGCGGTCATCGATAAATATTCTGGCGGCTTCGACATTGATTTTGCCAACCCCATGCCCAAAGGTCCTGCCAGCTCCCACCAGTATCCGGTTCTTCCCCGGGATATGCTTGAACCCTCTGAGGTCACTCGAGTCGGTGTTGACCGCCAGGGTATCGGTTACTATCTCTATCCTCCTGCCAAGAAGAGATTTTGCATATTCACTTACATCGTAGAACTCGTCGGCAATATTACAGCCGCATTGCCCAATTCCTATAACAGCTACCTTCATTTTTTATGCCTCCCTTCACTTTATTTCTTGGATACTGTTTTCCCAGGGCTTCAATTCTTGATTTGATTTCAGCACTGTCTGCGCTGCCCAGACCAGTCTGTAGCCTAAAGTATCATCTTCTCCACTGCTATTCAGAGTCACCTCCTTCCCTCTATATTATTACCTCAGTCCTTGCCAGTGCAAACCGTGAGATGTCAGACGAATGATATTATACCACTTTTACGCCTTTTGTCGATATCAAATGACAAAGTTAGTACGTAAACCTAAAAGGACTTCCCATGCGAAGCAAGATGCTCCCTCGTATCGCAGAACCGAGAGGAAAGTTAGGCTTTTAAGCCACAATCTGCGGGGGCAGAACTGGTTCCTTCTCAGCGGCAGAGTCTATCGATCAGCTCACCACTGATCTCCTTTAACAGTTCTAGCCCCTCCACGTATACCAATGGTGACATTTTACACATGATAGGTGATGTTGTCAAACACGAAAGGAGGTTATGTGTCACTAAGGTATTGAACGAGTACACGACCTTGACAACCTGGGGCAGCTATGTTAGTTTAATTCAACGAATTACTTTTTCTCCTATAAAAATCCTTATTTATCTTTGGTGGAAGGATAAAATATGGCTCTACTTGAGTTAAGAGGGGTGACCAAGTATTTCGGCGGTTTGGCAGCGGTAAGTGATCTTGATATGGATATTGAGGAAGGGGAGATTAGGGCGCTTATTGGTCCCAATGGTGCTGGCAAAACAACCGTTTATAACCTTATCACCGGGGTTTACCCGGTAACAGCGGGAAAGATTAGGTATGATGGGGAGGATATAACCGGTCTGACACCACATGAAATAGCTGAAAGGGGTGTAGTTCGGACCTGGCAAGCGACGAATATTCTCTTTGGTGACCATACCGTACTATCAGGGATGATGGTGGCACGTCACTTACACGCCGGGATGAACTTTGCCAGGAAACTTTTTGGTACTGCTGCGATGACAGAGGAAGAGAACCGTAGAAAATGCCTGGAAATAATTGATTTTTTAGGATTGGGGCACTTGAAGGATGAACTGGCTATGAATCTCCCTCACGGTCATCAAAGAGCACTGGGGGTTGCCTTGGCTTTGGCGGCTGAGCCAAAGCTATTAATGTTAGACGAGCCAGTCACTGGCATGAACCCGACGGAAACCGTGCGTATGATGAGCTTAATAAAGAAGATACGTGACCAGGGGGTAACTGTTTTGTTGGTGGAGCACGATATGAGGGCAGTTATGGGTATATCAGACCAGATAACTGTACTGGACTTCGGCAAAAAGATCGCTGAAGGCACACCGAAAGAGATTTCACAGGATCCCCGCGTTATTGAAGCTTACTTAGGGGCAGGGGAACTTGCTGTTTGAAGTTAATTAGGCGATTGCCTGCTAATGGTGCTGTAAAAAAGCCTGAGTAACTCTAGTTACTCAGGCTAAAATTTTTATTCCTCAGCGATGATTTCTCTTACCCAACCGCTGCTAGCTTTTCTCTCCTGGCTCTTCGCCATTCACTAATCCTCGCCGGCAAACTCTCCAGACCACCAGGCAGGGCGAATACCATTGCTATCAGGACAATGCCATAGAACATGGGCATATATTCTACCAAGACGCCACGTAACTGCTCCTGGATGGAATACAGGGTGAATACTCCGGCTATAGGACCCCAGAAGGTGTTCACTCCGCCCACGACTACCCAAACGAGAACAAGTAACATGTTGCCTATAGCGAACTGAGGCGGGCTCGCCGTCGTCATGTAATGGGATAGCAGAGCGCCAGCGATGCCGGCGAAGAAGGAGGCGGTGATATAAGCCAGGGTTTTGTATCCCAGGATATTTATCCCCAGGCTTTCACATAATAAGTCCTGGGAATGGATAGCCACCATGGCTTTGCCGATGCGGCTTTGGTCTATTAGATACATAACGAAGAGGCACGCTGCTGCTACCCCTAACGTTAGGTAGAAATAGGAAAAGGTGCTATCAAAGGTGAATGACCCCCAGGATGGAGTGGGGATATACCAGTACCCGCCTTCACCTCCGAAGGGAACCTTAAACCCCCTGAAGCATAACCGTACCGCTTCTCCCAGAGCAAAGGAGCCGAGGAGGAAGTAGAACCCCTTCATTCTAAACAGGGGACGTGCTGTGGCTGCAGCAAAGCCAGCTCCGACCAAGCCTCCCAGGGGCGCGCTAATCCAGAAGGGCATGCCCATTTGGCGCCCCATTATGCCACTGGCATAAGCTCCCATACCCATAACCACTACGTGTCCCAGGGAGAATTCCCCGGTAGTTGCCAGCAGACGGTAGCTTACGGCAACAATAATCCAGATTAGCATCATCAGCATAGTGGTGAGCCGGTATTCAGCCAGGGCAAAGGGCATTGCTGCCATCACTGCAAAGAGGATACCTAAGCCAAGATAACCGCCTTTGATTTTAGCCACGGCCCAGTATCCCCCTTGGTCTGACTGCTAGCACGATGAACATAAGCATGGCGCCGGCTATGATGGCCATGGTTGCCGGGCTGCAAATTTCTTGAGGAAAGTAGCCGGTGATGAAAGCAATCATAAAGCCATAGATGAGGGAAGCGACCACGGCTCCTTCAATGCTACCCAGCCCCCCGACAATGGTTACGAAAAGAGCCATGATAAGGGCAGTGTGACCCATGTAGGGGTCTACCCTCATTATTGGTGACATCAGACCACCAGCCGTTCCGGCAAGAGCAGCCGCAATCGCCATGGCGATAAGCCCTACCCTGTCCATGCTTATTCCCTGCAGGGAGGCTGCTTCCGGGTCTTGAGCGGCAGCACGGAGTGCCCGCCCCCACTTGGTTCGTCTAAGAAACCACCAAAGCCCTCCAACCAAGGCAACAGCCGCCGGGACTACTATCAACCTTTGCCAGGCAACTGTAGCACCTAAAATAGTCACTGACCCTCTTATTGCCGGGGGAATGTTCTTCATCAAGCCAACGTGCCAAGTGGTGGCTACAAACACCTGCAGGATAAATAGCATCCCTACCGACAGGATAGCGCCCATCAGCACATTGCCTCGCATCGGTCGGAACAGGGTACGCTCCATGCCCATCCCGATGGCAGCGACGATGCCGGCGCCGGCTAGTATTGCTAATGGAAAGGGTAAGACACCCTCTGCGTAGAGAAGCCACACCACATAAGCCCCAATCATGTAGAGCTCGCCATGAGCCAGATTCACTATGCCCATGACGCCGAAGATGAGGGTAAACCCCATCGCCATCACGGCGTAAAAGACACTAAGGAGCGCACCGTTTAGTGCTTGCTGTAGAGCAAGTTGCATACCAAGCTTCCTTCTCAAACCTAACCGGGGCGGGGAACTAATCTGTATCGCCCCGGCTAGGTGCTGCTCTGTCTAGCTTATACGTGGGTCATTGCTCGCCGCTAGCGAGCCACTCCGCTATCTCCTCATCGGTCATCGCCAGCAGCCAGTCGTATTCTTCCTCAAGCCCCCACATCTTCATCCCTGATCTCATATCGACACCCGTACGCTGCCACCACATCTCGCCAAGGTTCATATTCCACTTCACGCAGAGCTCTTTGTTTCTCTCCCACCAGTCAAGCTGGTCGCGGTATTCCACAATGCGAGACTTGCACGTGCCATCTATCACCTCCATCCGGGTTACTGGCCAGGGAGCCATAAAGGCATTGTCTATGCCCCAGAATGGCTTGCCCCACCACTTAGCTTTGCCAAATACATGGTAGATACCGGCCTCCTCCGGCTGGTGCATCCAAACCTTGAATACCTTCATGGGGTCAATGGAATCAGCCGCCTTTACCGCCATCATCCACTCATCGAGCTGGCACATGTACTCATATGACACTGCACTCCAGGTGCCGGGGTATTTCTCCTGGTATTCATTCCAAAAGTCAACGTTCCTCATCAAAGCGTTGGGGTTGGGGTTTGGGTTGAGCATGGGGTCGTCAAAGTCGACGAACTGCCAGATAAAGCCTTCCATGAACTCGCAGCTGGTCTTCTCAACGATGGCGTCGTAGAAATCAAGGGTGCAGGAGCACATCTGTCCAGTATAGCCTTGCTCGTAAGCCTGTAGGGTCAATAGGTTGACATAGTCGGGGTAGGAGATGCCCCAGCAGGCGACCTCAGCCCCTGAAGCTATAATCTTGCTCATGATGGGGGCGAAGTCGGTGGTCTCGGGGTCAAACAACTCCCAGTAGACGATGTCCCAGCCAACAGCCTCAGCAGCGGCATTCATCACTGCCATACCCGGTCGCCCCAGCTCGTCATCCTGAGCCACCTGGGCAAACGTTATCACCCCATCTCCGTTCTTGTCGAGTCCCAGTTCTTCAGCGTGTATGCCCATCCATTCATGATGGGTCGCATTGTAGAATGGACAAACCTCAAGCGGAGCTAGGTGGTAGAGGGTGGCTGGGGTAAGGTCGCTGGGGAGTAGGGTGGTGGACAGCATCATCTGCTCGGTAAACCAGGGGACAATGGCAGCGGCGTCAGCCCCGCCCAGCATCTGGACCAAGCACACCCCATCCTCAAGAACCAGCTTTTTACCACCGGTTACCGCCTTTTCTGTGACATACTCATCATCGTAGGGAACCATCTCGACAAGAACATGGGTACCGTCAGAGAGTTCAATACCCCCCTGCGCATTGAGGTACTCACACCATATATAGTCACCGTAAAGTCCAGGGAGTCCCCACCCGGCAACTGGTCCGGTGAGTGGGGCGAGGAAGCCTATCTTGGCTGTGATCACCTTTTCTGGTGGTACTTCTGGTGGCGCTACCGGAGGTGGTGCTGGTGTCGGTGGCGCTGGTGTCGGTGGCGCTGGTGGTGCTGGTGCTGGTGCTGGCATACAACCAGTTATCATTATTATTGCCAGCGCTGCTACCAAGGAAACAACAATCATTAATCTCCATGGTTCTTTTCTTTTCACCTAAAACCTCCTCTAAAATTTCTATCCTCAACACCTCCAATGTTATTCATTTCATCATAGGCACCCCCTCCCTTTATAATTTATCTTTATAATATCATAATTTCATATCAAGTCAACCCCCAAGCGATTCAACAAATTTATAGACTGCTAATCCCATAAAGACCTCTTCGGACCTCATGGCTTCTAGCCAGCCCAAATTAGCCAGTCTTAAAGCATATGGCAGTCCCCCATTCTCTCACCGAGTGCTTTATCCAAGATTTCCTTATTGCAGACCGGTTAATTGCTTTACCTTAGCCACTCCCTCAGCAGCATTTTCAGCATAAGCATCGGCCCCAATCCGTTCCGCCCACTCCTGGCTGGTTGGTGCTCCGCCGACAATTATTTTGACCTTACCTCGCAACCCGGCTTCTTTTAGCGCTTCCACTATCTTCCTCTGCTGCTCCATAGTCGTCGTCAACAGAGCGCTAGCCCCAACCACATCTGCCTCTACCTCACGAGCTGTTTCCACAAATTTCTCAGCTGGGGCATCTCTACCGATGTCGTGAACCTCAAAACCGTTGGCGGCTAAAAAGGAAGCAACAATTGATTTCCCGATGTCGTGAATATCTCCTTCCAC
>CAYQQD010000038.1:0-7623 GCA_964419575.1 uncultured Dehalococcoidales bacterium
GCCATCCGTCGGGGTAAACCACATTGGTGAAGTTTGAGTTCCGGGCCAACAACAATAACCGAGCGGCCACTATAGTCAACCCGTTTGCCGAGTAGATTCTGGCGAAAGCGCCCTTGCTTACCCCGGAGCATATCAGAGAGTGACTTTAATTTGTGATTACCACTGGTGGCGACAGCTCGTCCCCTTTTTTCATTATCGATAAGGGAATCGACTGCTTCCTGAAGCATCCGCTTCTCATTGCGGATAATAACTTCCGGGGCTCCTATTTCCAGCAAGTGGCGCAATCGGTTATTGCGGTTAATGACTCGTCGATATAGGTCATTAAGGTCACTGGTGGCAAATCTACCTCCATCTAGCTGAACCATAGGTCGAAGGTCGGGGGGTAAAACCGGCAACACAGTTAAAATCATCCACTCCGGTTTATTGCCACTGCGGTGAAAGACTTCCGCTATTTGTAGTTGCTTACTCGCCTTCTTTCGGCGTTGACCTGAAGTGACACGGATTTCACGGACTAGGGAGTTGCGCATTTCATCAAGGTTAATACCCTTCAGAATTTGGAGAATAGCCTCAGCCCCCATCCCAGCCTCAAAAACTTGGCCGAATTTCGGCTTAAGCTCCTGGTAGCGAGTCTCATTGAGTAGGCCACACTGGCGGAGGTCTTTCAACTCTTCTATATCGTTAGCCAGTTGCTCTTCAAGCCTTGCCTTTTCCTCAGCCCAGTTTCTCCGGAGCCGGTTTATTTTGTCAACGGTTGCCTTGTCCTGCTCCATCTCGGCAATTTTGGCTTCCAGCTGGCTTTGGCGCTCGGCGAGTTCTTGTGAGCTCTTCTCCTCAAGTTGTTTAATTGCTTCCTGGCGTGCCTTCTCGTCTATTGAGGTAATAATATAGTGGGAGAAATATAGAACACGTTCCAGGCTCCGTGGTGACAAGTCAAGCAATAATCCCAGTCGGCTAGGTATTCCTCGGGCAAACCAGATGTGGCTTACCGGGCATGCCAGTTCAATATGCCCCATCCTTTCCCGACGAACTTTAGCCCGGGCTACCTCTACGCCACATTTATCACAAATAACTCCCTTATAGCGTATCTTTTTATACTTACCACAAAAGCATTCGAAGTCTTTAGTCGGGCCAAAGATTTTCTCACAGAAAAGCCCATCCCTTTCCGGCTTCAGGGTGCGGTAATTAATGGTCTCTGGTTTAGTTACCTCCCCATAGGACCAGCTCCTAATCTGTTCCGGCGAAGCTAGAGAGATACGGACGGCATCAAAATCATTAACTTCAAGCATTATCCTCTTCCACCTCTTTCCAAATTGGGTTTTCAATAACTTTAAGTTCTGTCTCTGGTTTAGGGGCTTCCTTAGCCTCCCCCGCCAGAGTTGGCTTTTCTTCTTCCTCGCTAATCACTTCAACGGCAAGCCCTAGGCTTCGTAGTTCCATAATCAGGACTTTAAATGATTCAGGCACGCCGGGCTGGAGGATATCTTCATTCTTAACTATAGCCTCATAGGTTTTAGCTCGACCGGTTACATCATCTGACTTGATGGTCAGAACCTCTTGAAGGATGTGGGCTGCGCCGTAGGCTTCTAGTGCCCATACCTCCATTTCACCAAAGCGTTGACCGCCGAACTGGGCCTTGCCCCCCAAGGGTTGTTGGCTAATCAAGGAGTAAGGGCCGGTTGAGCGGGCGTGAACCTTGTCCTCAACCAGGTGGTTTAACTTCATTATATAAATGTTACCCACGGTTACCGGCTGGTCAAATGGCTCACCGTTGCGCCCATCGCGGAGTACAACCTTACCCAAAATAGGTGGGGGGAGTTTCCTCTCCCTATTGACCTTCAGCACCGCCTGCTCCAGCTGGTGTTGTTTGAGGTCTCGACTGGCTATCCCTAGGTCTTCAAGCCATAAGCGGAGACAGACCTCCTTGGCTTTCCCAGGATAGGTATCGCTAAATACCTTGTCTCCATCATAGCCCTGGCTGGTAACCCACGCCTTGACCGCCTCCAATGGCACGTGGTTCTTGTTATCCGGCTCTAGGCTAACTACCCCGGCTTTCTGGGCTAGCCAAGACCTGGCTAGAGCGTCCTCAATAGCAGTATCATCGGCGCCATCAAAGACCGGAGACAGTACCTTGATGCCCAGGCACTGGGCAGCCCAACCGAGGTGGGTTTCCAGAACTTGACCAATATTCATCCGTGACGGGACACCTATGGGATTGAGGATGATATCTACCGGTGTGCCATCAGGTAGGAAGGGCATATCCTCAGCCGGGGCGATAAGGGAAATAACCCCTTTATTGCCATGCCGCCCGGCTAGCTTGTCGCCTACGGAAATCTTTCGCTTCTGGGCAACCCAGACATGCACCCATTGATTAACCCCAGCCGGTAGGTCATCTCCTTTATCAGTAGAGAAGACCTTCACGTTAATCACCTTACCCCACTCGCCGTGAGGCATTCGCAGCGAGGTGTCTTTCACCTCTCGTGCCTTTTCGCCAAAGATAGCCCGCAACAGTTTCTCCTCGGCGGATAGCTCAGTTTCTCCCTTGGGGGTGATTTTACCAACCAAAATATCACCCGGGCCGACTTCAGCACCGATTCGGATAATGCCGTCTTCATCAAGCTCGCGTAGGCTTTCCTCACCCACATTGGGTATGTCTCTAGTGATTTCTTCCGGTCCTAACTTGGTATCCCGGGCTTCTAATTCATGCTTAGAAATGTGAATAGAGGTAAACTTATCCCTCTCCACCAGGCGATTACTAATAATGATAGCGTCCTCAAAGTTATACCCCTCCCAGCTCATAAAAGCGCACACCACATTCTGGCCTAGAGCCAGCTCCCCCTGTTCAGTTGCTGAACTATCAGCTATAATCTGTCCTGCCTCTATTCGGTCACCTTTATTTACTACTGGGTGCTGGTTAATGCAGGTTCCTTGATTAGTGCGGACAAAGTTCATCAATGGGTATATGTCCTTATCGCCGTTGTCTTTAGCCACTACAATCTGTGAGCCGGTAGCCGAAGTTACTACTCCAGCGTTTTGGGCTAAGAGCACCTGCCCACTGTACTTGGCAGCTTCTGCCTCCATACCGGTGGCTATCAAAGGTGCCTCAGGGCGAATCAAGGGTACTGCTTGCCGCTGCATATTAGAGCCCATCAGGGCACGATTAGCATCATTATGTTCCAGGAAAGGTATTAAGGCGGTGGCAACACTGACTATCTGCTTGGGTGATACATCCATAAACTCAATCTCTTCAGGTCTCACCGATAGGTAACGGTCAGCCAGTCTTGCCTCAACCCGCTCACCAAGAAATTGGTTGTTGCTATCAAGCGGGGCATTGGCTTGGGCAACAGTATATTCATCCTCTTGGTCAGCAGTCAGGTAGACAATCTCATCAGAAACAAAGGGCACCACCTTTATGGTTCTGGGTGATAGCTGAGACAGCTCGGTGGCAAGCTGAGGCGTAATAGTAGCCCCAGCCTGTGCTATCGTATTACCCTCGTCATCTAATACCGCCTCTCTGGTTGTCTTACCCAGCAGCTGGTTATAGCTATTACCTACCTCGGCTACGACCCTGCGGTACGGGGTCTCAATAAAACCATACTGGTTAACCCGGCTATAGGTGGCTAGAGAGCCGATGAGACCAATATTAGGTCCCTCTGGAGTCTCAATAGGGCAGATTCTACCGTAGTGGGAGAAGTGGACATCGCGCACCTCAAAGCCGGCGCGTTCCCGGGATAGACCACCCGGTCCCATGGCTGATAAGCGTCGCTTGTGAGTTAGCTCAGCTAGTGGGTTGGTTTGGTCCATAAATTGAGATAGCTGCGAGCTACCGAAGAATTCCCTGATAGCCGCCACTATGGGGCGAATATTGACTAGGGCGCTGGGGATAACTGCCTCGGTGCTGGTGATGCTCATACGTTCCCTAACTACTCGCTCCAGGCGCAATAAACCGATACGAAACTGACTTTGAATTAGCTCACCAACAGTGGACACGCGCCGATTTCCTAGATGGTCAATATCGTCAGGGGTGTCACTACCATTATTAACCATAATAATGTGCCTGACTATCTCTACAATATCTTCCTCATCCAGGACCCGCTTCACCTTTAAAGTGCCAAGCCCTAATCGCTTGTTAAGCTTATGGCGGCCCACAGCTCCTAGGTCATAACGTTGGGGATCAAAAAATAGGTTCTTTATTAGTTTGGCGGCATTTTCAATAGTCAAGGGGTCTCCAGGGCGTAACCTTTTGAAGATATCGAGTAGAGCCTCGGTCTTGTTCCTAATCAAGGGGTCACGCTCCACAGTTGACTTGATAAATTGGTGTTCCGGGGAGTTGTCCTCATTGGGAAATAGATTGAGTAATTCCTTATCGCTACTATAACCGATGGCACGAAGAAGCGTAGTAATGGGGATCTTCCGTTTACCGTCTATCTTAGCCGAGATTACATCCCGGTTGCTGGTCTCAAACTCAAGCCAGGCCCCGCGGGCAGGAATTAGCTTAGCGTGGCACAATTCACGACCACTAGTAGCTTCTTCCTCAGTAGTGAAATAGATGCCGGGGGAACGGAGTAACTGGCTTACTACTACCCGTTCAGCGCCGGTGGTAATAAAGGTGCCTTTAGCTGTCATCAGGGGGATGTTGCCGAAAAAAAAGTCTTGTTCTTTGATTTCCCCGGTGGCTTTAACCAGCAGCTTAGCTTTGACATAAATCGGGGCAGAGTAGGTCAAGTCGCGGTGGCGGCACTCCTGCTCCGAGTGGCGAGGGGCACGGAACTCGTAGTCTACAAAGCTGAGCTCGAACCTGCTCTCGGTGAAGTCCTTGATAGGGGATACCTCCTCCAGTAGCTGTTTTAACCCCTCTTCTTGAAACCAGCGGAACGATTCTAATTGAACCTCAATCAGATTAGGTACATCTAATATCTGGGGTAACTTGGCGTAAGATTTTCTGGAAACAGGAGGCGTTCTTTTTTCAATCTGTGGTAATGTAAAAACCATGTCTACTCCTCAAACAAATGCAGAAACTCTTTACCTACTCAGTGCTACTGTCAAGTAAAACCTGCGGTTAATGAAGAGAATTATAAAAAGTGAGAATTAAGAGGCATAATAACAAACTTACAATATACCACTATTCTAAACATTTGTCAAGAGTTTTTTTAATAAATTTTTCTAACAATACTTGGCAAACTCAACTTCGGGGTTAGCCAAGCATATTAGTTTTGGCTTGACACTAAGTATGGGGCTCGGCTTATAATAGACTAATTTTAGTTAAGTGAAGGTGGAATATAGTGCAGATAAATGTATCTCAGCTGCTTAAGTCACCTATAGGCTCGGTACGGAATTATGAGGTGAGGGAGGTTGTTGTTATTGGGGGTGACGATAGCATGGTCGAGGGTAAGGCTTCGTTGGTGCGTACCGACCGGGGTATTCTGGCTAAGGCTACACTACAAACCGAGGTTGAGGTTACTTGCAGCCGTTGCTTGAGTTTGTTTAGTTGTCCTCTAACCCTGAATATTGAGGAAGAGTATTTCCCGACTACCGATGTAGTTAGCGGTATTTCGCTGTCCTTACCTGAGGAGCCAGGATGCTTTACTATTGATGAGCATCATGAGCTTGATTTGACCGAGGCGATACGTCAATATGCATTGCTGGCTACCCCGATGAAGCTTCTTTGTCGTGAGGATTGTGTCGGGTTATGTCCTACTTGCGGTCATAACCTTAATCAAGGACCCTGTGGTTGTTTACCTCAGAAGGCGAACCCTAGCTGGTCTAGGCTAAATAGATTAACATTAGAGAAAGGAACGGAGTAGCATGGGAGCTCTACCCAAACGGAAATATGCCAAGGCGCGGCAGGGTAAGCGGCGTAGTCACCTCGGACTTACCCCGCCTCGTTTTGAGTATTGCCCTCAATGTCATACCCCGAAACTGCCCCATCATGCCTGCCCTACCTGTGGGAGTTATGGCGGTCGGGAGGTTATTGAGATTAAGACCCCGAAAAAGAAAGCTAGCTAAGGAGGCTATTCTATGCTCAAAACTGTTATTTGTGACCTTTTTGGCATTAAGTATCCGATTATTCAGGGGGGAATGGCTCATGTGGCTACCGCCGAGCTTGTCTCAGCCGTGTCCAATGCTGGTGGATTAGGTATAATTGGTGCTGGTGCCGCTGAACCGGGCTGGGTAAGAGAGCAGATACGCCTGACCCGAAAGCAAACGGATAAGCCGTTTGGGGTGAATATTCTACTAATATCCCCCTTTGCTGCGCAGGTTATCGATGTCGTTCTGGAAGAGAAGGTGGCTATGGTTACTACTGGTGCCGGTAACCCTGGACCTTACATTCCCCGATTTAAGGCGGCAGGGGTAAAGGTAATGCCAGTGGTAGCCAGTGTTGCCCTAGCCAGGCGTCTAGAGCGGGCTGGCGCGGATGCCTTGGTCGCTGAGGGTATGGAGTCGGGAGGGGAGATCGGGCAAATCACGACCATGGCTTTAGTCCCCCAGGTGGTTGATGCGGTAAAGCTGCCGGTAGTGGCGGCTGGGGGTATTGCTGATGGGCGGGGCTTAGCCGCTGCCCTGGCTCTTGGGGCTCAGGGGGTTCAGATGGGGACGCGTTTTGCTTGTAGCCAGGAATGTATTGCTCACCCGGCTTATAAGCAGGCGATTGTAGACGCTAATGACCGTTCCACGGTAATTTCCGGTCAGAGCACTGGTTACCCTATACGTGCCCTGGAGAATAAGCTAATTCATGAGTTTTGGGAGAAGGAGAAGTCTGGTATCTCTATTGAAGAGATTATAGAGTTTGGCGTCGGTAGGGTGCGGTTAGGCATAATTGAGGGTGACCTTGAGAATGGCACACTCTTGGCTGGTCAGATTGCCGGAATGATAAAAGAGATTAAGTCGGTCAAGGCTATTATAGATGATATGATGGCTGAGGCTGAGGCAATAATCGCTCGGCTTAAAAAAACCAGTGGGGTCAGTTAAAGGCTGGCTGATGAAGGTAGCCTATATTTTCCCGGGGCAGGGTTCTCAGAAAGTGGGGATGGGGCGTGACCTCTATGATAACTTTGCCTCAGCTAAAGTAGTCTTTGACCAGGCTGACGAAGCTTTGGGATTTCCCCTCTCCCGATTATGCTTTGAAGGTCCGGAGGACGAACTTCGCCAGACTATTAATGCTCAACCAGCCTTAGCAACGGTTAGCTATGCCTGCTTGAAGGCTGCTGATGAGGCGGGTGGTAATAGGTTACCACCGCCGGCTTTTGTTGCTGGTCATAGTCTGGGTGAATATACGGCGCTGGCAGCAGCTAACGTGCTTGATTTTCCTACGGTTGTTTATTTGACTCGAGAGAGGGGGCGGTTAATGTATGAAGCCGGGCTGAGGAAACCCGGCGGTATGGTGGCAATAATTGGGCTTGATGAAGCTTTATTGGCTGAGGTGTGTGCTCAGACTGGTACTTATATTGCTAACGTTAACTGTCCCGGTCAGCTAGTAATCAGTGGGGCGAAGGAGAACCTGACTGAAGCTGCCAGCTTAGCTAAAGCCAGGGGGGCGCAACGCACCATCCCGTTACCGGTAAGTGGTGCCTTTCATACGCCGCTGATGCAGTCAGCTATTGACGGTCTGTCTCAGATTATAGCTAC
>CAYQQD010000039.1:0-7417 GCA_964419575.1 uncultured Dehalococcoidales bacterium
GAAGCTTGTAGTAAAGGAGGCGAGTCGCTGCCTGGCTTGTGGAATCTGCGCTGAATGTATGCAGTGTGTTGCCGCTTGTAAAGCCAATGCTATTGACCACTCTATGAAGGAAGAGGTTACAGAATTAAAAGTGGGCTCGGTAATCCTCAGCCCCGGCTTTGATGAATTTAACCCACGCCCTCTCTTCCACTATGGATACAGGAAGTATCCCAACGTAGTAACCAGTATAGAATTTGAGAGAATGCTTTCAGCTTCAGGACCATACCAGGGTGAGCTGCTAAGACCCTCGGATAGGAAACCACCTCAAAGAATCGCCTGGATTCAATGTGTTGGCTCTAGGGATGAAAGCTTGGGTCGTGGATATTGCTCTTCTGTCTGTTGCACCTACGCTATAAAAGAAGCTGTTATCGCCAAAGAGCATACTCCCTTTGAATTGGAAGAAACTATCTTCTACATGGATGTAAGAACTCATGGGAAGGATTTTGACAAGTTCTATGAGCGGGGAAAGGCAGCAGGGATAGAGTTTATAAGAGCGAAGGTGTATGAAGTTGAGGAGGTAGATGGCACCGGGAATTTGCTCCTCAAGTATCTCAGCGACGATGACAAGCCGAGCACCCGTGAGTTTGATCTAGTTGCCCTATCGGTAGGACTTGAGCCTTCCCCAGCAAGTGTTGCTCTGGCAAAGAGGCTTGGCATCCAACTTAATAGATATGGATTTTGCCACACCAATGCCTTCTCCCCGGTGGAAACTTCTAGGCCCGGCATCTACGTTTGTGGGGCCTTTCAAGGCCCAAAGGACATCCCTGAGACAGTGATACAGGCAAGTGGAGCGGCAGGAAGCGCCTCTGCTCTGCTTGCCCCAGCACGAAATACCCTTATCACCAAGAAGGAATACCCAGCGGAGAAAGATGTCACCGAGGAGGAGCCCAGAGTTGGTGTATTTATCTGCCACTGTGGCATGAATATCGGGGGATATGTGGACGTACCTCAAGTTACTGAATATGCGAAGACTCTTCCCAATGTAGTTTATGCCGAAAATAACCTCTACACTTGCTCTCAGGACACCCAGGAGAGAATAAAGGCTGCCATCGAGGAACACGGTCTAAACCGTGTTGTAGTTGCTTCATGCACGCCAAGAACCCATGAGCCCTTGTTCCAAGAAACTATGAGAGAAGCCGGCTTGAACAAATACCTCTTTGAAATGGCTAACATCCGTGATCAGTGCTCTTGGGTTCATATGCATGAGCCAGAGAAAGCCACTGAGAAGGCGAAGGATTTGGTTAGCATGGCAGTAGCAAAGGCAAGGCTGAAGGAGCCACTAAAGCCTCTGCCTATCCCAGTTAATCACTCCGCTTTGGTCATCGGGGGAGGAGTGGCAGGGATGGTGAGCAGTTTAAACTTAGCGGAGCAGGGTTTCAAAGTCCATCTTATCGAAAGGACTGGCGACCTCGGTGGAATAGCGAGGAGGATGCACTATACCCTTGGTAGTGATGGCGTTCAAACCTTCCTTGCTGATTTAATTAAAAAAGTTAAGGAACACCCTAATATTAAGGTCTACCTCAATACTTGGATTGTGTATGCCTATGGACATGTGGGGAACTTCACCACCGAGATAATGAGATATCGAGGTGTGACCATAGAGAAGATAGACCATGGTGTCACTATCATCGCCTGTGGTGCTGAGGAATATAAACCGAATGAATACCTTTATGGGAGCGATCCCAGGGTTCTTACCCAGCTTGAGCTTGAGGAGGCAATAGCGAAAGGAGAGCCCGACATCATCAATTGCAACAACTTGGTTATGATCCAATGTGTAGGCTGTCGAAATGGTGAGCACCCCTATTGCGGCCGGGTATGTTGTAACCAGGCGATTAGCAACTCCCTAAAGCTTAAAGAGATAAAGCCTGATATGAATATCTATATCCTCTATCGAGATATGAGAACCTACGGATTCTATGAGGACTATTATCAGCAGGCAAGACGAAAAGGAGTCGTCTTCCTGTGTTATGATCCAGAAGACAAACCTAAGGTGAGCCAAGTGAGAAAGGATACGCGGTATCTGATAAGGGTTGAGGGCAGTGATCCGATACTTGGAGAGGAAGTAGCTATTGATGCCGATGTTCTTGCCCTATCTGTGCCCATGGTTCCCATAGAAGAAGCGAGAGAACTAGCCACGTTTTACAAAGTGCCCTTAAATGAGGATGGCTTCTTTCTGGAAGCACACGTGAAGCTTCGCCCGGTGGACTTTGCCACAGACGGAGTCTTCCTCTGTGGGCTTGCCCATGGTCCAAAGTTGATCGAAGAGATCATTGCTCAGGCTAAAGGCGCTGCCTCTCGAGCAACCACCATATTGTCCAAGGATACCATCATGGCTGAGGGTATTGTATCCTCGGTAAACGAGGATATCTGCTCAGGTTGCGGCACCTGTGAAGCCGTATGCCCTTACGGCGCTATTGGTGTGAATAGAAAAAAGAAAGTGGCTGAAGTTAACGAAGCTTTGTGTAAGGGCTGTGGCACCTGCTGTGCTGCTTGTCCTTCAGGGGCTGCCCAACAGAGAGGCTTCACCACAAGGCAAATCTCAGCCATGGTGAGCGCTGGTTTGGGGGTTTGAAATGGCTGAAAAAAAGGATTTTGAACCAAAAATAATAGGCTTTTGTTGCAACTGGTGCTCTTATGCTGGTGCCGACCTTGCCGGTGTTTCACGGCTTCAATATCCACCCAATTTAAGAATGATAAGAGTGATGTGTTCTGGGTCAGTGAATTCAGAACACATCATTGAAGCCTTTCGCCAAGGCGCTGATGGAGTATTTATAGGAGGGTGTCACCCCGGAGATTGTCACTACATATCGGGAAACTATAAGACACAGAGGAAGGTTTTACTCTTAAAGGCGCTTCTGTCGCAGTTTGGGCTTGAGCCTGAAAGACTGAGACTTGATTGGGTCTCCGCTGCGGAGGGACAGAGGTTTGCCCAGGTAATGACTGATTTTGCCGAAGAAATTAAGAAATTAGGGCCAATTACCGCTGCCTCCCTACTATGATGATTGGTGCTTTGCACTGTGCCTAGGCTCACTAAATGATTTGTGAGCAAGCCATGGCATCAAGTATCGTACCAATGGGAGTGAACAAATTGACGCAATGTTTAACAGTATGAATCACGTGGTTACTTTGCCGACATTTTGGCGACAAACTGAAAAGGACAGGATGTCACCAAAAGGGACTTTAGCCTCAAAACGGGGTTTTAGCAACTGACACAAAAGTTCTATTTTGTATCTAACGGCACCCAACAGCATACCTGCTCTAGGATTTTAGGTCCGTTGCGTCTGCCAATTCCGCCACCCCGGCAGGTGAGTTATTGTAGAGGTTAGCACTATCCGGGTCAAGCTTAGCGCAAATCAGCGATAATCCGCTTGTATTCATCCTCGGTAAAGGCACGAATGGTCTCGGTGCGCACGCTGCCCTGTGAACCAAGATTAAGAGCCGCTTTCATTATAGTTTCATCGTCTGGCGCTTCCACTACGAAGGCAGTGTCATATGCACCCATTAATAAATAGAACTCTTTAACATGCGCCCCTATAGCCTTAAATGCTTCCTTGGCTGCCTCGACCCTAGCCGGACTATCTTTGATATTCTCTATACCTCTACCGGTAAAGCGAAACAGCATTAAATAAGTAGCCATTACCCTCTCTCCTTCTTGAAATACTTATCGCACCAATTACTATTGAAACGGTACACTTATGTTCTCGAATTGTCAAGACTGCACCAGCCCTATGCCAGTAGTATTCTGCGTAGCCTTTTGTTGAGAGGCTTCTTTATTTGGTGATGCGTATCTCACAAGTATTATCAGCTAGGAAATGGATTTCGAGCCGGCATCCTCGCATAGCTAGCAGTTCACCTTCCGAAACCGGTTTGCCATTAATATACACTTCACGAAAATACATACTTCGGAGGGTCTGGATGATTATCCCGGTTTCATCATCGACTGCTTTTGGTTCTCTAATGGTTATTCTTTTGTAAGACCCTTTGTCTGTAGTTACGGCAGCAGCTTCCTCAAGGACGCCTCTTATCAGTCTATTTCCATCTTGTCTCAAGGGAGGGCTCATTTACAGTGGATTATGGGGCATATGGTGCTACTTTTTCAAGAAAAGAGAGTCCCCTTCCCTAGGATAGGCTAGAAACACTTCACCGCAAAATTTTTATTTGTCAATAGGCGAAACTATGCTTTATATTATTATCGACGTCAGTCCCTAAGAAGAGGTAAAATAGGGAAAATCAAGAGTATCATTTCTATATGGGAGGAAGGTCAAATGAGAACTATTGTCAAGTGGTTACTGCCGGCTGGGCTCGTCGTTCTGTTGGTTATTCCTTTCTTCGGTTGTGGCTTGTTGCGACCGCTGGTAGCACCACCTGCCTTGGACAAAACACAAGCCGCTGTCCTAATCCAGGTCTATGGTGTGCCCTATATTGACCAGTACTATGAGGAATTAGTAGGGGAGGAGGCTGCCCAAGCATTGGGGGAGATAGGATATGTGACTCCAACCGGAGTATGGGCGGCTGATTACCAGGGTGAAGGCAAGTGGGTAATCGAGGGACCGGTCACAACCAAGAGTTGGGGTGAATGCTCAACTAGATGGACATTTAATGAGGCTGATGGTAAAATACGCCTCACTAGGTTTGAATGTGATTAAGACGTCAACCGCAGAATTGGGACTTAGCACCCGCCGGTTCGATTTTAGCCATTTTCACTGGAGCAATGAAAGAGAACCAAGCTGCATCAAGCGATTCAACAACCAGTCTAAAGCCTAATACTGCCGGGTTACTGTGTTATCTCGGTGGTTGGGTAACTGGCATAGTTTTCCTCATTATTGAAAGGAAGAACAAGCTTGTCCGTTTCCATGCCATGCAGTCCCTGGTGACGTTTGGCATCCTTCACATTATCATAGCCGTCGCTGATAATGTTCGTGGATGGCTGATTTGGACAGGCTGGGGGTGGCTCTTTTATCCGGCATGGGTGGCTGCAGACGTTGTTTTTGGCGCCTTTTTGGCAATTGCCATAGTACTGTGGATATTCCTGATGCATCAGACCTATCATGGCCGCTTGGTTAGGCTGGCTGTGTTTGGTGATTTAGCCCGGAGATTGCTACGCAAGTTAGAGGGCGCTGAGGTAGAAGGCTTAGAAGAAAGGACTGAACCCGCTGGGGCAAAACAACAACCACAGCCCCCGGCACCGGCGATGGCAGAAGAAGTAAGAAAACCGTTGGAGAGACGTCTTGAGGGCACCAGAGCCAGCAGAATTGTGTCATCTAGTGCTGTCATCGCTTGGAGCGCCTTTTTCTTGGTTTTCTTTAACTTCTTTAGTCAGTATCTAGCCATTTATTCACGTGAAACAGTAGATGGTGTCACCAGATGGAATATATACCCTATCCTGACCCAAGAGCTGAGCCTAGTGCTTCCAATTCTAAACACGACGTTGATTCTTTCTATAGTCGGCCACGCAGTCTCAATTGCCTTTGACCGATACCTAGTGCGCCAAATTACGATAATCGTCTTGAACACACTTGGTATGGTCACCGTTTTGACTTTCCTGAAGGTGTTCCCCTTTGATTTCAGTGTGGTGCCCATTGCCAACCTGGCTGGTATTCTGCCTACAGTGACCGTAATAGTTCTGATTGCTATCACGGTTGGGTTAGGAATCGGAGCACTCGTCAGGTTCATCAAGCTCATTATAAACGTATCGCGGCGTACTTAGGTTGTATGCCCTAACTCTTGGAATCTTGCGCCTTTCGCCTTCTATACCAAATGAAGATCGCTCCAAGAGCAGCAATTATTACTACTGCACCCCAAATTGGCATTTGTGGCATTTTATTTACCTCCTCTCTTCAAGAATTCCATTCTTTGCCTTAAGATAAATTACCGATATTTAAATTAACTTTTCCAAGCTGGGCTGACAATCCCTCAATAGAACTAGTTTTTGATGGGTCATTAGTACTACTGCTTGACATGCCGGATGAACAGCGAATTATAGTCCCCTTTACTTGGTTGTCTTGTGGTATAATGATAACCAAAGGCTCACAATATAGGAGTAAGAGCTACCAAATAAAAGGACACAGGGGTAGAACATGAAGCTTAGTGAAGAGCAAAAAAGCCAAATGCTAAAGCGCTTGGACGAGGTTTGGGTTGCTGAACAAATTTGTTCCGTTTGTCATCACAACCAATGGGCAGTGCTTGATACTATATACGAGATTAGAGAGTTTGTCGGTGGTGGTATAAATGTTGGTGGTGGCGCTATTATCCCCTGTATCGCCGTGACATGTAAGCATTGTAGCAACACGTTATTCTTTAACGCTATTAAGTTAGGTCTCGTGCCCCCTCCGGAAAAGGAAAAGAAGGATGAAGAAAAAGAAGCCTAGTATCACCTTTGCTCACAGGCTAGATATTGAGTATCCAGAGCAGGAGAGAGCATATTTAGTTCCGAAATCAGACTGGAAACGCCTAAGAAAGAGAGTGGAGGGAATTAAACCCTCTAGACCAGCCTATTTCGGTGTCGCAACTACACTTCTTGGTCTTGGCGCTGGTTTCCTGTCTACTTCAATCAATTTTCCACAAATTGAGGCGTTTAAGCGTATGACATTAGTGATACTTGCTGCTGTATTTTTCTCAGTTGGTGGAATGCTCATCTTTTTATACCGCAGATATCAACGCGCTGAAGAGACCTACTCTAGGCAAGATGCCATAGACTGCCTAGACGAGATTGAGGGGAAATTCCCGAAACACACCGAGACCGAGGAGTGACGCATCTAGCTCTATTTTGTGCGCCTCTACCCTACATCAACCGCATATACCTCTGCCAATTCCGCCACGTTAGCCCAAAAATTTTGGAGGCGACGACCGGATTCGAACCGGTGAATAGCGGTTTTGCAGACCGCCGCCTTATCCACTTGGCTACGTCGCCTCACTGGAGCGGAAGACGAGATTCGAACTCGCGACCTCTTCCTTGGCAAGGAAGCATTCTACCGCTGAACTACTTCCGCCTATTTTAGTGCCGAAGGGGAGATTTGAACTCCCACGAGCTTACGCTCACTAGCCCCTCAAGCTAGCGCGTCTACCTGCTTCCGCCACCTCGGCTTATCTGGCAGGAGTGGGAGGATTTGAACCCCCGACCTGCGGTTTTGGAGACCGCTGCTCTCCCAACTGAGCTACACTCCTACTTCAATAATCTATGTTATCATAATTACAGTCAAAAGTTAACTGGTACCCCTGGGGCGACTCGAACGCCCGACACGCGGTTTAGGAAACCGCTGCTCTATCCACCTGAGCTACAGGGGCATAATTATAGTGGTGGAGATAGGGGGATTCGAACCCCCAACCTCTGCGATGCGAACGCAGCGCTCTCCCTATTGAGCTATATCCCCACTCCGCA
>CAYQQD010000040.1:0-7043 GCA_964419575.1 uncultured Dehalococcoidales bacterium
AAATTGATGATTGGCGAGCCAGATTATTTACCCTGCACCCCTCACGGAATCCAACAGCTTTTAATCCGGTCTGGAGTTAAGATTGACGGGGCGGAAGTAGTCGTTGTCGGTAGAAGCAACATCGTGGGCAAACCGATAGCCAATATCCTTCTCCAGAAGAAAAAGGGGGCTAATGCTACCGTTACTGTGTGTCATACCGGAACTCGAGATATTTCCCTTCACACCAAGAGAGCTGATATACTAATTGTAGCCGCAGGCAGACCCAAAGCTATCACCGCTGATATGGTTAAGGAAGGGGTGGTGGTGATTGATGTCGGCGTTAACCGGATAGGAAAAACAGCAGATGGTAAAGATATTTTGGTCGGTGATGTTGACTTTGATTCGGTTAAGGAGAAGGCTAAAGCCATTACCCCGGTCCCTGGCGGAGTTGGCCCTATGACCATAACCATGCTTATGCTAAATACGGTTAGAGCGGCAAAACTGGCGGCTGGACTAGCTTAGAAAGGGAAACGGATGGAATATGAGATTGAGGAAAAGAGTGCTCCCGGCCGGGATAAGGTAGAAGTCCTCGGGGCAACCTATGAGAAGGGTAAGCCCCATGGTGAGGAACTGGGAAAATGGAGACATAAGCTGAGGAGCCGGGAGGAGAAACTCAAATACTTACAGACCGGTGAGCGGTATTGGTATGGAAAAGAATGGTATGGCAGTGAAAAGAGGAAGAATCCGGCTTAAGTAAGGAGGCAAGGGATGGCATTTGAAATCCCTAAGACAAAATATACCGGCAAAATCAGAGAGATAACCCTGGGCGAAGGAGACAAAGCTATAACCGTTGGTGGGGAGACATCCTACCCCTTCTACCTATTTGAGGGCGAGATGCCCCATTTGCCTAGAATAGCTACGGAGGTCTGGGACTGCCCACCTAAGGAGTGGCCTGAAGCTGCCTTAGAGCCCTTTGCTGGGGTAACCGATGACCCGGTGGCTTGGGCAAAAAAATGTATAACCGACTACGGAGCAGAGATGATTGCCCTGCAACTAATCAGCACCGACCCCAATGGGCTTGACCGCGGAGCCGATGAAGCCACTGAGGTGGTCAAGAAGGTAGCCGATGCTATTGATGTTCCCTTAATCGTTTGGGGCACGGGTAATGAGGAGAAGGATACCGAGGTGCTAAGAAAAGTGGCTGAGGTCTGTCAGGGGAAGAACCTAATTATCGGACCGGTTGAGGAAAAAGACCATAAGAAGATTGGCGCCTCAGCCATCGGCTATCATCATACGGTGATAGCATCAACCCCTATAGACATAAACCTAGCTAAGCAGCTTAACATCCTGTTGGGCAATCTCGGAGTACCCGATGAGCAGATTATAATGGACCCGACCGTTAGTGGCATAGGCTATGGCATTGAGTATGCCTACTCGGTGATGGAGAGGATGAGAATGGCAGGATTAACCCAGGAGGATGAAAAGCTCCAGTTCCCGATTATCTGTAATCTAGCTAGTGAGGTGTGGAAGACCAAAGAGCTACACCTTGCCGATGATGAGCTCAATATGGGGAATGCCAAGAAGCGGGGCATCTTAATGGAAGCCATGTCGGCTATGGTCTTACTTCTGGCTGGAGCCGATGTGATAATTATGAGACACCCAGAGGCAATAAAGTTAGTCCGGGAAATGATAGCCGAACTAACGGTAAAACACTAAAGTTGGAAGGTGGCACAAGATGGCAGAAGCAGAAACCAAGAGCATTGACAACGCCAGTATAAAGATGATTGACAAGGCAACCAGTGACGGGGTTAGTACCGCCTTTGATAGAGCCGAAATCAGGAAGCCCTGCCCCATAGGGGTTGATGGCAGTTGTTGTAAGGACTGTGGCATGGGACCGTGCCGGGTGCCTCCTCCCAAAGGGAAGGAGGAAACGCCAGAGGAAAAGCAAAAGCGAAGGGGGGTCTGTGGCGCCACTGCTGAGACCATCGCCGCTCGCAATTTCATCCGGATGATAGCCGGCGGGGCAGCGGCTCACTCTGACCATGCCCGAGGCGTAGCCGAGCTTTTCTTAGCTGTAGCTAAAGGTGAAGCCCCAGACTATGAGATTAAAGACGAGCAGAAGCTGCTGCAACTGGCTCTGGATTGGGGGGTAGAGATTGGCGACCGCAGTAATCAGGAAATAGCCATTAACATCGGTGAAATTGCCCTGGCTGAGTTTGGTAAACAGGAGGGCGAGGTCCTGTTCTTAAGAAGAGCACCACTAAAGCGTCAAGAGCTATGGCAGCGGGAGGGAGTTGCTCCTCGGGGCATAGATAGAGAGGTGGTGGAGATAATGCACCGAACCCATATCGGTGTTGACCAGGACTACCGTAACCTGCTCCGCCAAGGAGTCAGATGCGCTATAGCTGATGGCTGGGGAGGCAGTATGATTGCCACCGAGCTTCAGGATATCCTCTTTGGCACCCCGGCACCAGTCTTGGGCAGGGTAAATTTGGGGGTGCTCAGCCGGGATGAGGTAAACCTTATCATCCATGGTCATGACCCGCTGCTTTCTGAGATGATTGTAGTCGCTGCTCAGGACCCCGAGATGGTAGCCCTGGCTAAATCTAAAGGGGCTAAAGGGATAAACATTGCCGGCATATGTTGCACTGCCAACGAGATACTGATGCGCCACGGCATACCTCTAGCCGGGAATTTCCTGCAACAGGAGCTGGCTCTGGTCACCGGGGCAGTAGAGGCTATGGTGGTAGATATCCAATGTATAATGCAGTCCTTGCCTGATATTGCTCAGTGCTACCACACCAAGATTATCACCACCTCACCCAAGGCTAAAATCCCGGGGGCTATTCATATCCAGTTTGACGAGCACAACGCTATGGAGTCGGCTAAGGCTATAGTCAAGACTGCCATTGAGAATTTCCCCAACCGGGGGAATAATATCAATATCCCCAAGGAACAGACTGACCTAGTCGCCGGATTCAGCCACGAGACTATTAACTACTTACTCGGTGGTCTGTTTCGGGCTTCCTACCGACCGCTAAATGACAATATCATCAACGGCAGAATCAGGGGGGTAGCCGGTGTTGTCGGTTGTAATAACCCCCGGGTCAGGCATGATGATATTCACACTACTATGATTAAGGAACTGATAAAGAACGATGTATTAGTCATCCAGACCGGTTGTAGCGCCATGGCGGCTGCCAAAGCCGGATTGATGACCCCGGAGGCAGCATCAAAATACGCCGGTGAGGGGCTAGCTTCAGTATGCGAGGCAGTAGGCATCCCGCCGGTATTACACCTGGGTTCCTGTGTCGATAACAGCCGAATTCTAATCGCCGCCACGGCTATGGTAAAAGATGGCGGCTTAGGCGATGACATCAGCGAACTGCCGGTGGCTGGTGCTGCTCCTGAGTGGATGAGCGAGAAGGCAATCTCCATCGGTCAATACTTTGTTGGCTCAGGGGTATTCACCGTATTTGGCGTCAATTGGCCTACCCTCGGCAATGAAGAGGTAACTAAATTCCTGTTTCAGGACTTTGAAGCTATATATGGCGGAATGTGGGCCTTTGAACCAGACCCAATTAAAGCCGCCCACCTCATGATTAGCCATATCGACAAGAAGCGTAAAGCCTTAGGCATTGACAAAGCTAGAGAACGGATACTCTACGATATGGCAATGAGACGGGAGCTGGAAGCAGCTTAAACCTAGTTATTAACAAGATAAATGGAGGACTTAAATAAAACATGTCTAAGATAATTGCCTCGGCAGCTATTAGAGGAGCACACAAAATCGTTGACCGCGCCGAGAAGAAGTGGCAGGAGGCGATGGACAGATGGGGAGCCAACGAACCGGTGGGCTTCCCCAATACTGCCTATTATCTCCCGGTGATTTACGGGATTCTAGGCATTCCGGTGGAAAAACTGGGCGACATGGAGCCGGTGCTAAAGAAGTGTAAATCACTCCTCCCTCCACCGGTAAGGGAAAAATGTCCTCTGCCCTACCTGGCACCTGCCCTCGATGCCGGTATGGCAACCTTCTTTGCCGAGGAAATTATCGAGGCCATAAGATATCTGGAAGAGCCCGACTTTTACACTAAGCAAGAAGACATCACCGACACTAATATCTGGCTGGGTGCCGCCAATGATGTCATCCTGAGGAGGCGGGGGGTTGAATTCGTTGATGGCACTGCCCCCGGCTTCGCCGCTATCTGTGGGGCTGCCCCTAGCCCTGAAATTGCTAAGGAGATTGCTCAGGAACTGCAGCAGAAGAACCTTTACATCTTTATGTGTGCTGAGTATGACGGAAAGAGGTTTTCCGAGCAACTTGTTGAGGCTGGAGTCCAGATTGGCTGGCCCACCCGTCTGGTCTCCTATGGGCCTGATATTACCGCCGCCGTATTTGCCATGGGCTTTGCCACTAGAGTAGCCATGTCCTTCGGCGGGATTAAGCCTGGCGACTTCAGAAAAATCCTTATCTATAATAAAGACCGGGTCTTCTCCTTCATCCTCCCCCTGGGCTATGTTACCGATGAGTGGTATGCTAATGCCGCTGGGGCAATCAATTGGGGCTTCCCCACCATTGCCGATACCCCGATACCTGAGATTTTGCCTACCGGCATCTGCACCTACGAGCATGTGGTCTCCAATGTCCCTCACGACAAGATAGTCGCCAAAGCCGTAGAGGTAAGAGGGTTAAAGGTTGCCGTAAGTGAGGTACCGATTCCAACTGGCTTTGGTCCTGCTTTTGAGGGCGAAAGGGTTCGGAAGGGAGAGTGGTATTTGGAGTGTGGTGGCGGGTTTACCCCGATGGTTGAGTGGGTTACCTCTAAGCGGATGGATGAGGTAGAGGATGGAAAGTTTGAGGTGATTGGTCCCGATATAACTGACGTACCCCCTGAATCCCAGTTGCCATTAGCCATAGCCGTTGAGGTTGCCGGAAGGGAGATGCAGCCAGACTATGAACCTATCCTGGAGCGGCAAATCCACCATCAGATAAACTACATTCAAGGCTGCTTTCACAATGGACAAAGGGATATCGCTTGGCTACGAGTTTCCAAAGAGCTTTATAACAAGGGCTTCAGATTATACCACATCGGCGCTGTCCTTCACGCCACCCTGCACCAGAATTTTGGCCGGATATTTGATAAACTCCAGGTAAAACTCTACACCGAGGAGGATAAGGTAAAGGAGAAGCTGGCTAAGGCAAGGGAGGCATACGCAGCTAGAGATGCCCGAATTGAAGGCATGACCGACGAAACCACCGATGTCTATTACTCCTGTACCCTATGTCAGTCCTTTGCCCCGTCTCATGTTTGTACCATTAGCCCGGAAAGGACTGGGCTCTGCGGTTCCTATAACTGGATGGACTGCAAAGCGGCTTATGAAATTAACCCCACCGGACCCAACCAACCAGTGCCCAAGGGTGAAACCATTGATGCCAAGCTGGGACAGTGGAAAGGGGTAAATGAGTTTCTCTATAAGGCTTCCCGCGGAAAATTCGACCACTATAACTTCTACAGCGTAGTACATGACCCCATGACCACCTGTGGTTGCTGTGAATGTGTGGCTGCTGTCCTTCCCCTGTGCAACGGGATAATGACAGTAAATCGGGAATTTACCGAGATGACCCCCTGTGGGATGAAGTTCACCACCCTGGCTGGTACCGTCGGTGGTGGATTGAGTACTCCCGGTTTCGTTGGCCATGGCAAATATAACATCTGCCAGAGAAAATTCCTTATCGGTGACGGTGGTATAAAGAGGATTGTCTGGATGCCCAAGATGCTAAAGGTGGAGATTGCCGACCGGCTTAAGGCTAGAGCTATAGAGGTTGGTGTGCCTGACCTGCCTGATATGATTGCCGATGAGACGGTGGGCACCACCGAGGAGGAGATCCTCCCCTTCCTACAGGAGAAGGGACACCCAGCCCTTACCATGGAGCCGATAATATAGAAAAGGAGTTTGCCAATGCCATTTACCGGAATAGAGATATTTAAGTTGCTCCCCAGGACGAACTGTGGTGAATGCGGAGTGCCTACCTGTCTTGCCTTTGCCATGAGTTTAGCCGGAGGCAAGGCGGAACTGAGTGCCTGCCCCTATATCTCTGAGGAGGCAAAAGCTAAATTGGCCGAGGCTTCAGCACCACCGATTAGACCGGTTACTATCGGCGTCGGCGACAGGGCACTAAAGATTGGTGGCGAGACCGTTATGTTTCGCCATGAGAAAAGGTTTGAGAACCCTCCCGGTTTCGCCCTTCTTATCAGCGATGCCATGGATGATGCTGAGGTTAATGCCAGGCTGAAGAAGCTCAAGGAGCTTCAATATGAGAGGGTAGGTCTCAAACTTCGTCCCGACCTTATAGCGATAAAGGACGATTCAGGAGATGCCGGCAAATTTGAGGCTCTGGTTAACAAAGTAAAGCAAAATAGCGATTACGGCATCATCCTAATGAGCAACAACCCCGAAATCTTGGCTGCCGGTTTAAAGGCTTGCGCTGGACACAAACCGCTAATATACGCCGCCACTAAAGACAACCTAGAGCCGGTGGCAGATTTGGCTAAACAAAATTCCTGCCCGGTGGCAGTAAAAGCCTCCAGCCTTGAAGAGCTTGCCCAACTGACGACTAAATTGACCGAAGCCGGCATTAAAGATATTGTTCTTGATTCTGGCTCAAGAACTATTCGCCGGGCACTTGAAGACCAGATATTCATTAGGACGGCGGCTTTAGTCAAAAAGTTTCGTCCCTTGGGCTTCCCCACCATCGTTTTCCCTGCCGAGATGACTAACGACTCGATGAAGGAGGCGATAATTGCCTCCGTTTTTGTGGCTAAATACAGCGGAATCATTGCTCTTGCCGACTTTCACGCCGAGAGCCTATTCCCCTTACTAGTAGAAAGGCTGAATATTTATACCGACCCTCAACGACCACTGATGACCACAGAGGGAATCTACGAGATTGGTGGTCCTGATGAAAACTCCCCGGTGCTTATTACCACTAACTTCTCCCTTACCTACTTTATTGTCTCCGGTGAAATAGAAACCAGCCGAGTTCCTGCCTACCTTTTAGT
>CAYQQD010000041.1:0-6945 GCA_964419575.1 uncultured Dehalococcoidales bacterium
TTTCGGTGCGTTTGCGTAGTGGTGAAAAAGCGGCTTCCCAGTCCTTTGATAGCTTCAAAAAAACTGTTACCACAGCTATCGCAGATAAAATAAAGGATTTAAGTTAATAATTAGGTCACTTACCAAGGGAAGGTTGAAGGGGCAGAGCCCCTTCAAAACCCAACTTCCCCCTCTCCTCTGAAGGAGAGGGGGATAAAGGGGGTGAGGTTGATAAATAATGTCTATAATTTGATTACTCTTAGTGAGTATGTTATAGTTCTTGTCCGTAAAATAGGCGAGCTTAAAGGAGGTAAATAGGGACATAGATAAGAAGCTGCGTGTTAATGAGAGGATTATAGCTAGAGAGGTTCGCTTGGTGGGGGAGAAGGGGGAGCAGTTGGGTGTTATGCCTATAGACCAGGCACGGGAAGTGGCTAGGAAGCGAAACCTCGACCTTGTTGAGGTAGCGGCAACCTCAGTGCCCCCGGTATGCCGCCTTCTTGACTATGGAAAGTTTAAGTATGAGCAGGCAAAGAAAGAGCGTGAGGCTAGAAAGAGCCAGAAGGTCTCGCTGTTACGGGAGGTCCGGTTACGACCTAGGATAGATAACCACGATTTTGAAGCTAAGACCAGGTTGGTAAAGAAGTTGCTGGATGACGGTGATAAGGTCAAAGTAAGTATAATGTTCAGGGGGCGTGAAATCACACATCCTGAAATGGGCTGGAGGCTATTGCAGAGGATGACAGAATCACTAAGGGGAGTAGCTTCTCTGGAGAGACAACCGGCGATGGATGGCACGAGAATGGTTATGGTCTTATCACCGGCAGCAGCTCAAAAGGCTAAGTTAGGGAAGGACGAAGGAAGCTAGGATGCCAAAAATCAAAACCCATAAAGGGGTGCGGAGTCGCTTCCATATTACCGGTAGCGGTAAAATTATGCGGACTAAAGGTGGGAAAAGCCATTTACGCCGTCGAAAGGCAAAGCGAACTAAGCGCTTTTACGATGAAACAATACCAACAAGTCCTAGTGATAGGGTTCGGATAAAAAGACTTTTACCTTACGGAGTTAGATAGGAGGATATTGTGCCACGAGTAAAGGTAGGCGTAACTACACGTCGCCGACATAAAAAAATACTAGTCTTGACCAAAGGGCATAGGGCAACCAAGCATTCCCTTTATCGTCGAGCTCATGAGTCTATGCTCAAGTCATTGAGCTATGCCTATAGACACCGCCGTGAGCGTAAGGGTGATATGAGGCGCCTTTGGATTTCGCGGGTTAATGCTGCTAGCCGAGCCCAGGGACTCACCTATTCCCAATTTATGGATGGCTTAAAAAGGGCTGGGGTTGAAATTAACCGTAAGCTGTTAGCTGATATGGTAGTCAGAGAACCTGAAGCCTTCGCTAATTTAGTAACCATAGCCAAAGGCAAAACCCAAGAGTAAAAATTGTTTAACCCTATCCCCTTTATTCCCCTTCCCCTTGATAAGGGGAAGATAATTTCTTAAGAGGGGCGAAGCCCCTCTAAGATTTATTTGCCATATTTTCTTGACCCCTCGCTAGTGATAACCTATAATCCAAGACAGCTATGTTAAAGCAGCTTGAAGAATTAAAATCAAAAGCGCTGCGTGAGTTACAGGATATCAATGACATTAAAGGGGTGGAATCCTGGCGAGTCCGCTATTTGGGCAGGAAGAGTAACCTAACCAAGGTTCTGCGTAGCTTAGCCTCGTTACCTCTTGAGGAGAGGAAAGTCGTTGGCGCTCGGGCTAATCAAGTTAAGGTTGACCTAGAGGAAGGTTTAAAGCAAAGGGAGCGAGTTTTACAAGAGGCACGACTGGCGGTATCGGCTAAAAGAGAGCGCATTGATGTTACCCTGCCCGGTCGTCCTCTTCCCGTAGGTCATCTACATCCGATTACCCAAACCCTCCATGAAATATGCGACATATTTGTCTCTATGGGCTTTCAGGTAGTGGAGGGGCCGGAGGTGGAGTGGGACTATTATAATTTTGAGGCATTAAATATTCCTAAGGAGCACCCAGCCCGTGATACCATGTCAACTTCCTGGGTTGATTTTGAGACGGATAGCGGCGAAAGACCTATGCTACTACGGACCCATACTACTTCGGTATCAGCCAGGCTTGCTGAGACTATGCCACCCCCAATAAGGGTAGTTGAGCCGGGAAAGGTCTATCGCTACGAGGCTAGTGATGCTACCCACACCCCTATGTTCTATCAAATTGATGGTTTTGTTGTCGATAAAGGGGTTACTATGGGTGAGTTGAAGGGGACACTGTTTGAGTTTGCCCGCCGTTTCTTTGGCGGGGATAGGAAAGTGCGCTTCCGTTGTGACTACTTCCCCTTTGTTGAGCCTGGCGTTGAGATGGCGGTAGAATGCCTGGTCTGTGGTGGTAAAGGCTGCCGCTTGTGTGGCAATACCGGCTGGATTGAGATACTGGGTGCCGGAATGACCCACCCCCAGGTGCTTCAGCGTGGTGGTATTGACCCCGAGGTTTACACCAGCTTTGCCTTCGGTATGGGCATTGACCGTCTGCCCATGCTTCGCTACCGAATCGACGATACTAGGCTGTTTTATAGCAGCGACCTTAGATTTTTGAGGCAGTTCTGAGCGATGAAAGTTCCGCTTAAGTGGCTCCAGGAATATGTAGATATTACCTTGCCCCCGAATGACCTAGCCAGCAGGCTGACGATGGCTGGCACCGAGGTCAAGGGGATACAGGTCATTGGTGATAGTTGGGGAAATATCGTTGTCGGTCAAATAGTGGCTGTTAGCCCCCACCCCAATGCCGACCGCCTTAGCTTAGCGACCATAGATTTAGGTACCGAGCGGCAGACTGTTGTCTGCGGAGCACCAAATCTCAGGCTTGGTGATAAGGTAGCCTTTGCCTATGTTGGTGCTCAGCTTATAGATGGGCATAGTGGGCAGGTATTCCGACTGAAACCAGCCAAGATTCGCGGCGTGGTGTCTAATGGTATGGCTTGCTCAGAAAAGGAGCTAGGCATCTCTGACAGCCACGAGGGGATTATGGTCTTGCCTGCTGAGGCACCTATCGGCACTCCGCTGGCTGACTATCTAGGTGATGCTATCCTTGATATTGATGTAACTCCTAATCGTCCTGATTGCCTGTCCGTGATTGGCATAGCTAGGGAGGTGGCTGCCCTGACTGGACAAGGTGTGCATTTTGCTGAAGTTGAGTATGAAGAAAAAGCCTCACCCATAGACCAGCAAATATCAGTCGAGATTGTTGCCTCTGACCTATGTCCCAGGTATTGCGCTAGTCTAATCGCCGGGGTAAAAGTGGCTGAGTCCCCGAGGTGGATGCAGCAACGGTTACTGAAATGCGGCATGCGCCCAATAAATAACGTTGTCGATATTACTAACTATGTTATGCTGGAATATGGGCAGCCGTTACATGCCTTTGATTATGACCGAATTAAAGGCAAAAAAATTATTGTCCGCCGGGCTGCTGAGGGTGAAACTATAGTTACTCTGGATGGGGTGGAGCGGCTCCCTTCTGAAGATATGCTGGTTATTGCTGATGGGCAGCAGGCGGTGGCTATCGCTGGAGTTATGGGTGGGGCTGATAGTGAGGTTACTCCAGAGACCGCGTCAGTACTGCTGGAAGCGGCTAAATTTAATCCGCCCAGCATTCATTACACAGGTAGGGTATTGCGTTTACCCAGCGAAGCCTGTATGCGATTTGAAAGGGGTATTTCTCCCGCACTGACCATACCGGCTCTCAAACGGGCTACCCAGTTGATTATCCAGCTAGCCGGGGGCAAAGCGGCTAAGGGCTTGATTGATGTTTACCCCGGGAAACGAGTACCAGAGTCCATCTCATTATCAACTGCCCAGGTAAAGCAGCTCCTGGGTGTTGAGTTTAGCCTTGACCAGATAGTGGCGGCGCTGACCTCTTTAAGCTTTGACTGTGAGCTAGTCTCAGCTTCAGAGGTTTGGGTTACTGCTCCTTACTGGCGGAGTGATATACACCAGGCGGTTGACCTTATAGAGGAGGTAGCCCGTGTTATTGGCTATGATAAGATTCCGGCGACTATGCTGGCTCAGCCTGTGCCAAGACAAAGCCCCGAGCCTATCCTCAGCCTTAAGCAGGAAGTAAGGCACCACCTTATCGGTTATGGCTTTCAGGAGGTGATTACCTATTCGTTAACCAGTTTGGAAATGCTGAACAAGCTGCTACCTGAACCCCACCCTCTTGAACCTAAGCCCATTCGTGTCGCCAACCCTATGACTGTGGAGCAGGAATACCTTCGCCCAAACCTGCGAGCCAACCTTTTAGCTGTCCTATCGGTAAATAAGAGGTATGAAGACGGTGGTATCAGGCTTTTTGAACTGGGCAAGGTATATTTACCCCGGCAGAAGGACTTACCCAGTGAGCCCGAAATGCTATGTGGCATACTAAGCGGCTCTAGATTTGAGAAATCGTGGCACGGTGGGGATGAGCTACTTGATTTCTATGATGCTAAGGGAGTGATTGAGGGCTTACTTAGCCACCTGGGGATAGAAGCCAGCTTTGAGGAAAGCAGGGACGAAAGCTTGCACCCGGTCAAACAGGCGGCCATGATTATAGCTGGTAACAAATTGGGTGTTGTCGGTGAGCTACACCCCAAAGTATTGCAGGCTTTTGAAATCCCTGAGGCTGCCTGTCTCTTTGAAATTGACCTGACAGCGCTTTTGCCTTTTACCTTGGGTCATAAAATGTTCCAGCCAATACCCCGGTTTCCCACTATAGTCAGGGATGTTGCCCTAGTCGTTGATGCTGGAGTAACCCATCAGAGGGTAGAGGATATTATTAAGAGCTTTCCATTGGTAGAGCGGGTTACTATCTTTGATGTCTATTCCGGCGGGCAACTGCCCCCGGGTAAGAAGTCCCTCGCCTATAGCATTACCTTCCAGTCCCCAACCCACACCTTGACCGATGAAGAGGTTAACCAGGTTCAGCAGCAAATCCTGGACAAGTTATCCACCGAACTCGGTGCCACCCTGCGCAGCTGATATTAACTGCTTAGACGTTGCGGTTATCTCCTGTTGCTACCTTATCCACCTCAGGAAACAAAATAAAGAACGATTAGGGCGATTAGCATTAACAAATAAAAAAGATAGAACAAACGTCTTGTCCTAAAGAGCTTAAATAGAGGGCTTGCGGGAACATCCATCGTCAAGTCCATTGTTTCCTTTTCATTAGACTTAAGCTGAAGCTTGCCGATAAGTGTGTTTACGCTTCTTCTATGTTTTTCGAATGCATCACTCCACCTTTTAGTAAGGAGCAAGCCGAGCAACGTAAGCACTATAGGAATAATGATTAACCATTTTAGCCCTGTTCTGAAATACATTAAGCCCACGATAGATGCTATGCTTCCTATATAGGCAAGTAAAAACCATGTCCTCTCGGTTTCCAAATGCCTACAGTGGAGCCAATGTTGATCTAGCAATTTCCTTACATTCTCGGGAGCATGAATGTCTTCTTTCACGGACTAAATACTCTCCCAGTTGATATTAATTTTTGGTGAGATTAGCTGGCAATAAGCTCCTTAAGCCTTGCCGCCATCCCCTCTATTGGCACGAGCTGTGGTTCTTTTTCCGAGCGCTTTTTTATCTCTGCGCTATTAGCTTCTAGGGTGCGGGGGCTGATGGTAACCCGGATAGGTATTCCCAGGAGGTCGGCATCATTAAACTTAACCCCTGGGGACTCCTGACGGTCATCAAAGAGCACCTCTAAGCCTTGAGTCTCTAGCTCGGCATACAGCTTTTCCGCCGCTGTCGCTACCCGGGGATTTTCTAGATATAGGGGGCAGAGGTAGATGTGATACGGGGCGATAGACATCGGCCAGATAATACCTTTATCATCATGGTTTTGTTCTATAGCAGCGGCTAGTAACCGGCCAAGCCCAATGCCATAGCACCCCATGACCATAGGGTGGGATACCCCGTTAGCATCAATGTAGAAGGCGCCTAATTTCTCACTAAGGAAAGTACCCAGCTTGAAGACATGCCCGACCTCAATGCCGCGGCTGGATGATAATTTGCTGCCACACCTGGGGCATCCCTCTCCAGCCTTAGCCCGGGCGATATCGGCTATGAGGTCAACTTTAAAATCTCTGGGGTAATTGACATTTCTAACATGGGTATCGGGTTTATTAGCCCCGGCAATAAAGTTGGCTCCTGAGGTTATAGAATCATCGGCAATAACCCTAATCCCACTTATACCTATAGGGGAGGCTGAGCCGGCTACTATCCCAGCCTGTTTCACCTCGGCTTCAGTAGCCAGGCGGAGGTCAAAGCAGTGGAGAGCGTTTTTCAGTTTTACCTCATTTACCTCAATGTCCCCTCTAATAACCACCATGACAAACTCGCCATCGGCGATATAAAAGACTGCTTTAAGGGTGTGATTTTGAGGCACCTTGAGAAAACTTGATACCTGCTCAATAGTGCTCATACCCGGGGTGTCAACCTCTTCCAGGGGCAGTGGCTTCTCATCGGCTAATTTGGCTTTAGTACTCTCAGCCTTATCGGTGTTAGCTGAGTAACCACAACTATTACAATAAATAATCTCGTCCTCGCCAGTCTCAGTGATAACCATAAACTCGTGGGAGTCCTTGCCCCCGATAGCACCACTATCGGCTTCAACCAGGACGGTAGGTAGTCCACAGCGAGTGTAGATATTGTGGTACGCCTGGAGCATCTTATTGTAGCTCTGGCTCAGTCCCTCTTCATCGCAGTCAAAGCTATAGAGGTCCTTCATGGTGAACTCACGAACTCGGAGCAACCCGGCTCTGGGTCTGGGCTCATCACGGAACTTGGTCTGGATTTGATATAGCAGGAGGGGCAGGTCACGGTAGCTCTTGACATTGTGAATGACCAGCTCGGTAATGACCTCTTCATGGGCTGTCTCTTATACACATCTGACGCTGCCGACGAAGAGGATAGTG
>CAYQQD010000042.1:0-6843 GCA_964419575.1 uncultured Dehalococcoidales bacterium
GAGGTAAAGGGTAAGGAGCAGATTGCTCAGGTGGCGACTATTACCGCCAAGGATAAGGAGATTGGTGACCTGATTGCTAGTGTAATGGAGAAAGTAGGTAAGGACGGGGTTATTACCGTTGAGGAGTCCAAAGGTCTAAAATACGAGACGGAGTATGTGGAGGGGATGCAATTTGACCGTGGCTATATCAGCCCCTATTTCATTACCAATGCTGAGAAGATGGAAACGGTGATTGACGACCCATACATCCTTATCACCGATAGGAAAATTTCGGCTGTGGCTGACATTTTACCGGCTCTGGAGAAGATACTGCAGGTATCAAAGAACCTGCTTATTATCGCTGAGGATGTGGAGGGTGAAGCCTTGGCTACCCTGGTAGTCAATAAGTTGCGGGGCACCCTTAATGTTCTGGCAGTCAAGGCTCCTGGTTTTGGTGACCGGCGTAAGGCGATGCTGGAAGATATGGCAACTCTCACCGGTGGCAAGGTAATTTCAGAGGAGGTGGGGCGGAAGCTAGACTCGGTCACGGTGGAAGACTTAGGTCGGGCTCGCCGGGTAACCTGCGATAAGGATAAGACAACTATTATTGAGGGTAAGGGCTCGGATGAGGCGATTAAGGGAAGAATCAAACAGATTAAGGCTCAAATAGAGGAGACGACCTCTGATTTTGACCGGGAGAAACTCCAGGAAAGGCAGGCAAAGCTGGTAGGTGGGGTAGCTGTAATCAAGGTGGGAGCTGCCACTGAGACTGAGCTTAAGGAGAGGAAGCACCGGGTTGAGGATGCTTTATCGGCGACCCGGGCGGCGGTGGAGGAGGGTATCCTACCCGGTGGTGGTGTTGCCTTGCTTAATGCTCTACCTGTCTTGGATAAACTAAAGGTTAGTGGGGATGAAGCTACCGGCGTTGATGTTATCAGGAAAGCTATGGAGGAGCCAATTCGCTGGATTGCCATAAATGCCGGTCGGGATGGTTCGGTGGTAGTGGATGCGGTGAAGAAGAGTCCACTCGGGGTTGGCTACGATGCTGAAGCCGATGACTTTGGTAATATGGTGGAAAAGGGTATCATTGACCCGACCAAGGTGGTAAGGTCGGCTCTGGAGAATGCCGCCAGCATTGCCACCATGGTCTTGATTACCGAATCGCTGGTTGCCGATATCCCGGAGAAGGAGAAGACGCCACCAATGCCCCCCGGCGGCTATGGCGAGTATTAATTGAGATTTTTTAGCAACCTATCCCCCTGCCCCCCTTCCATTAGTAAGGGAAGGGGGGAGTGCAGGTAAGAGAGGGGGTTTCACCCCCTCTCTAAAATCTCTTCCCCCTCTCCTTCAAAGGAGAGGGGGTGAGGTAGACAAACTATCTCATAGCTTTAGTAGTTTCTCTAGGGGTGTATCACTGGCAACAGGACCAACTACGGCTAGGCGTAGCTCACTACTTACTATTAGCTCTTGAGCCAACTGCTTAAGCTCCTCAGCGGTAATGGCGTCAATGATGGATATTACCTGGTCAGGGCTGAGGATGCGTTTGGTGAGAATCTCCTGTCCCCCGAGCCAGCCGGCAACGTTGCGGCTATCCTCCATTCGCAGTATTAGGTGTCCTTTGGATAATTCCTTTGCCTTGGATAATTCAGACTCAGGGATTTGCTCCTTAAGTTTATCAAGTTGCTCTAGGATAGCTTTGATGACTGTCTCCAAATTTTTTGGCTCCACCCCGGCATAGATAGTAACCGAGCCAGTGTCCAGGAAGTGCTCGACATAGCTGTGGATGCTGTAGACAAGTCCGAGCTTGTCGCGAATTTCAACAAACAAGCGGCTACTCATGCCCTCGCCAAGGATGACATTCAGCAGGTCAAGGTTGAAGCGCTTGGGGTGAAGCAGCGGTAAGCCAGGTAGTGCCAGGCAAAGGTGGGCTTGCTCTGAGTCCTTGGTCTCAATCTGCAGGCGTCGAGCCTTTTTTGGCTTATAAGGAGAATATCCAAGACGTGGCTGCTGGTTAGTCCAGCTACCTATTGCTTGGCTGACAGCGGTTACCATCTCTTGGTGCTCAATATTACCGGCAATGGCAACCACAGTGTCATCAGGTAGATATTGACCTTGAAGATAGTTAAGCATTGTGTCTTTAGTAATGGCAGCCACTGATTCCTTGCTGCCAGCTATATCCCGTCCCAAGGGGTGCCCGGGCCATAGAAGCTCGTCAATGAGCATATTAACCCGTTGTGCTGGAGAATCTTTACTCATATTTATCTCTTCAATGATAACGTGGCGTTCTCTTTCTATGTCTTGAGGGTCAAACCTGGGATGGAGTAGCATATCGGTGAGCACATCCAGGGCGAGCTGGAAGTGGGGTTGGGCTACCTTACACCAGTAGACGGTTAACTCCTTATCAGTGCCGCCATTAATTATGCCGCCGACGCCTTCTATTGCCCCAGAGATTTCCCTGGCTGTTGGCCACTTGTTACTGCCTTTAAACAACAGGTGCTCAATAAAATGTGAGACGCCGGCTTCAGTCTCAGCCTCATATCGGGAGCCGGTGCCGATAAAGATAGTTATGCATACCGAGCGGGTATGGGGCATGGTAGAAGTAATGAGCCGCAGCCCATTATCAAGGGTAGTCTTTTGATACAATAATCTGCCTCTTTAATGTATTAAGATATTCTAGTGTTATTCCTGATAGGTGTCAATTTGAGGAGTTATTAACCCCATCCCCTGTATCCCCTTCCCCTTAAAAAGGGGAAGGGGAATAAAATAATAAAGAGGGCGATAGCCCTCTTAAACACCTTTATTGATAGAGGGAACATTTGTTTTAAGAGGGGCTGGCGCCCCTCTATGATTCCCTTGATTATTTCTTGAGGCAAGGAGAGTCAAAGGGAGGCGAAGCCTCCCTTATATAACCAAATCCCCCTCTCCTTTGAAGGAGAGGGGGATATAGGGGGTGAGGTAGATGGTAAATAAATTGACTTCATTAGCGGGCGCTGGTAACATTGAGCAAAAGGGCTATCATGGAAAAAGTTCCTAGGCTTTCCTTATTTCCATTAACCGCTGAGGTGAATAAAGAAGGTCACCTGGTAATCGGTGGCTGTGATACTGTCGGCCTGGCTGCCGAGTTTGGTACGCCCCTGTATCTGTTTGATGAATTTAGCTTGCGCAGTAAGTGTTCCGAGTTCAAAGCCGAGTTTGGTCAGCGCTATAAAGATACCACGGTCATTTATGCCGGTAAAGCCTTTATAAATCGGGCTCTGGCACTCATATTTATGGAGGAAGGACTGGGACTAGATGTAGTCTCTGGCGGAGAGCTTGGTATTGCCCAGTCTGTCGGCTTTCCCTTAGATAAAGTTTACTTCCATGGTAATAATAAATCAGCCGAGGAATTAAGGCTGGCATTAAAGTGGCGTATTGGTTGCCTCGTGGTCGACAATTTTCATGAGCTTAGCCTGTTGGCTGAAATGGCTAAGGAGCAGGGTTCGGTACCCAATATATTGCTCAGGCTGTCTCCCGGGGTAGAGCCACATACTCATAGATATATTGCCACTGGTGTCGTTGATAGTAAGTTCGGGTTCCCCTTAGTCAGCGGGGAGGAGGCTGTAGTTCAAGCCCTGTCAGCTCCTAACCTGAACTTGGTCGGTTTGCACTTTCACATAGGCTCTCTTATCTTTGAGGTCGAGCCGTATCAGAAGGCAGTTGAGGTTATCCTTGACTTTGCCGCTGAGATGAAGCACAAACACAGGTTTGAACTCAAGGAACTAAATATTGGTGGCGGGTTTGCCATCCAGTACACCTTAGATTCTCCGCCTCCACCCATTTCTACCTATGCTGAAGTGATAACATCTAGGGTTATTAACAAATGCCGGGAGCTAAATTTGGCATTGCCTCGGCTTATCATTGAGCCGGGAAGGTCAATAGTGGGACCGGCTGGGGTGGCGTTATATACGGTGGGCGTGGTCAAGGAGATACCCGGGGTCAGGTGCTATGTCTCGGTAAATGGTGGTATGGCTGACAATATCCGCCCTGCTCTTTATGGGGCTAAATATGAGGCAGTGGTGGCTAATAAGATGCTGACAGAAGAGGCAAAGGAGGTTACTATTGCTGGCAAGTTTTGCGAGTCGGGCGATATATTAATTAGAGATATTGCTCTGCCCCCGGTTTCAGCTGGTGATATTGTAGCTGTACCCGGCTGTGGGGCATATTGCCTGCCGCAGGCGAGCAATTTTAACGCCTCGCTTAAGCCAGCGATTGTCTTGGTCAATAGAGGTAAGGCACGGCTTATTCGGCGCCGGGAGACCTTTGATGACCTGACCAGGTGCGATTTAGTCTAGAGATTGTTTATCTACCTCACCCCCTTCAAACTTCCCGTGATAAACAACCTCTTAATTTAGGCATAGGTAAGAGGGGTTTACTTAAACAATTTATGCGTAAAGAGGTTTTAGGGTGTGGCAGGTAGTTGGTCAAACCAAGGTGGTTTCCTTGCTCCAGCGCAGCCTGGAGAGGGAAACTGTGGCTCATGCTTATCTTGTGGTTGGTCCCCCCCATGTGGGTAAAATGACCCTGGCTCTAGATTTGGCTAAGGCATTGAACTGTGAGGCATCTGACCCTCCTTGTGGGATGTGTGACTCGTGTCAGAAGATAGCTTTAGCCAAGCATGCTGACGTTCAGATTATAGGCTTGTCTAGTGATGGGAATTCGGTTGACAAGCCTCGAGTGGAAATCAGCATTGACCAGATTAGGCAGATGCAGCACTCAGCCAGTTTTCCCCCCTTTGAAGGTAGGTGTAAGGTATTTATTATTGATAGGGCTGAGCTGTTGTCAGACGAAGCGGCTAATTGCTTGCTTAAAACCTTGGAAGAGCCGGTGGGAAAGGTAGTCTTTATGTTGCTAACCATTAATGATAGATTACTGCCGGCTACGGTTATTTCTCGTTGCCAGCGACTGGAGTTACCCCCGCTGGCAGCTACCGAGGTAGAGGCTGCCCTTAAGAGTCGCTGGGGTCTTGAGCCACAGAAAGCTAGACTCCTGGCTAGGCTTTGCCACGGCTGTCTGGGCTGGGCGCTATCGGCTGCCTTTGATGGAGGTTTGCTTCAGCAGCGGGCGGAAAGAATGGACAGATTGCTTAGTACTATTGAGGCTGATTGTGAGGAGCGCTTTGCCTACGCTACTCAGTTGGCAGCCCAATTTAGCCAAAACCGGAGGTTGGTCCAGGAGATTCTGGATTTGTGGCTTGATTATTGGCGCGACCTGCTGTTAATTAAGGCAGGGTGTGATGATGCCATTACTAATGCTGATATGTTAGCTACACTTGTTGACCAGGCTAAGGGTTATAATCTGTTCCAAATAAAAAGCGTTATCAATAGCATTCAAGCCGCTGACGAACAGCTTAGGCAGAACGCCAATCCGCGGTTGGTGCTGGAGGTATTAATGCTTAGTATTCCTAGGAAAGGTAGGTAAAAGTGGCTGAGATTGTTGGCATACGTTTCAAAAGGGCTGGTAGGGTATATTATTTCGACCCGGCAGGTATTGAGCTCGAGGCAAATGACTGGGTAGTGGTCAAGACAACCCGCGGGCTGGAGCTGGGGTACGTAGTCATTTCCCCCAAGCAGGTTTTGGACAGTGAGGTGCCCGGACCACTGAAGCCAGTGGTGCGTAAGGCAGACCCCGAGGACATTAAGCGTGCCCAGGAATTTGAAATTATGAGTAGAGAGGCTCTAGCTAAGTGCGGTGAGATGATTGCTAAACTACGTTTACCAATGAAGCTTCTATCTGCTGAATACGACCTTAGTGGTAAGCGCCTTACCATTTTCTTTAGTGCTGAAGAAAGGGTCGATTTCCGTGAGCTGGTCAAGGAGTTGACCAGCCATTTCAAAGTGCGGGTGGAATTACGCCAGGTAGGACCCAGAGATGAAACCAAGCTGATAGGTGGCTTTGGCAGGTGTGGTCGTCCGCTATGTTGCATGAGCTTCTTGAGTGATTTTAACCCGGTGTCTATTAAAATGGCCAAGGAGCAGGAGTTACCCCTTAATCCGATGAAGATATCGGGTATTTGTGGGCGCTTGATGTGTTGCTTGGGCTACGAGAGCGAGCTCTACCATGCTATGAGGGAGAGAATGCCCAAGGCGGGGCAGCAGGTGGTAACTTCTATGGGGGGAGCCAAGGTGGTTGGCTGTAATCCATTAAAGGAAACAGTTTTGGTTGAGGTAGAGAGCGGGGCGACTGTAGAATTGCCTCTTGGTGAGATTACTATTGAGACCAAGCATTCCCCCAGTCAGAGGAAAGGGGAGTGAGCTGTTACCGGTGGCTGGTTTTCATTGGGGGAGGTATTTTTGCCATTCCAACTGGGTTTGTAGGTAGTGATAGGGGATGTAGAAGGGGAGGTTACTGCGTGGTGGAGAGGGGTGGCGGATTAGCGTCATTCTAGCTTCGTGTGGAGTTTTGCCTGCCTTACGCCGATTACAGGCGATACAGGCGCTAACCACATTTTCCCAGGAGTGTTCACCACCTCGGTGTCGCGGGACGACATGGTCTAAGGTAAGTTGTCGGGTTTCCCTGCCGCAATACTGGCAGGTGTAGTGGTCACGGTTGAAAACCTCAAGGCGAGTTAGCTTCCTTTCAGGTCGGGGGCGTTTAATCATATAGGCTAGTCGGATGACTGATGGCAGAGGGAGGATACAGCGGGCTGAGTGGATAAATCCTGAACCATTCTCTAGCATCTCAGCCTTGCCTTGATAAATCAACACTACCGCTCGCCGGGCTCGACATATATTGAGCGGTTCGTAGCTCTGATTTAGCACTAGGACAGGAAGATTTATCATATTTAGGCTTCTTTCTACGCCAGATTTTTCATTTTACTAAAAAACT
>CAYQQD010000043.1:0-6752 GCA_964419575.1 uncultured Dehalococcoidales bacterium
TTATCGCTAGAGAGCCAACCGCCCTGCAACTCCGTTACCTAAAAACACTCACTGAAATAGCTTCCGAGAAAAATAGCACTATCATCTTTCCGTTGCCCATAGACCTTCTCACTGCCTTTACCCGCATTGGTAATAGATTCCTAGAAGAAGAAACAACCAAATCGCCAAGAAGAAAGAGCTAGTCGGCAACTTCCAGCATTGACCCAAGGGGGTAAACCAGAGCCTGCACCAGGTGCAGGCTCTGGGAAATTCTTGTTTAGTCACGCAGGGTAACATCACCGGCTACAATCTTGGTCAGGCTGCCATTTGCCCGACGCAATAGTAGGCTGCCATCTGCAGCTACTGATTCAGCTATGCCCGCATATTTATTTTTACCCGACTCTATCTTGACTTTCTTGCCCAGGGTCACCAAGTTATCCCGCCACTCTTCGCAAATAGACCCCCCAGCCACCAAAGTTAGGTATAACCCCTCTACTTCGACTAGCAACCGCCGTATCAGGCTTAACAGCGATATATCTCTTCCCAGCTCGTCAGAGAGACTGGTAGCAAGTGGTGAGATTTCAGAAAAATCAGAAACCCTAAGGTTAACATTTACCCCGATACCGATAATAGCGTAGGTCACAGTATCTCTCTGCACGCCGCTTTCAATTAAAATCCCACACACCTTTCTTCCATTAACCAAAACATCGTTCGGCCATTTAACCTGTGCCTTCAGTCCGGTAACTGCCTCAATACTACGAACCACAGCCAGAGAAGCCAGCATCATAAGGGAAGGTAAATAGACCAGGCTAGGGTAGAGAATGATAGACAAGGCAAGGCTGCCCTTGGGTGATAGCCAAATACGCCCTATTCGCCCCTTCCCGGCAGTTTGCTCACCGGCAATGACAACCGTTCCTTCTACCGTTCCCAGCCGAGCCTCCCTCTTTGCCACCTCCATTGTTGAAGTCAGCCTGGGATAGTAAATAACCCTCTGCCCAACAAATTGAGTCTCTAAACCATTAGTGATAGAAGATGGAGATAAACCTTTTCCTCCCATGCCTACACCATCCTACCTAAATTAGGCTAGACTATCAATTTGATTCCGGATACCAGAAACCAACCCCCAAATCCGATAAGTAGCCAACTGCAGGCAATAAACAACCCCTCTTGAGATTTCCCTTTCCAGAATGATTTGGTCCGATAGACGAGATTGGAAATAAAAGCTAGCCAGCCAAAATCACATAGCAGATGGACAGTAATAAGCAACGCAAACCCGATTAAGCCAAAAGCTAAGGATTTCATGATAAGCATACTACCTATGACTAGCCACCATAGGATAAAAAACGGATTGACGGCACTGGTAACTACCCCGGCAATAACCGCGTTATAAGGTAAGTCTCCGCCTCTACTGGTAATGCTGCCCCTGGCTCGGAACATACCTATGCCCATCCAGACCAGGACACCCCCGCCTACTAAATACAAAGCAATTTGAACCGGCTCTCGGTCAAAGAACCGAGCAAAGCCAAAGTATATTATCAGCATCAGGGGAATCTCCACTAGAGCATGCCCCAGGGCTACCTTTATACCAGCAAACCGGGATTTATAACTCTTGGCTACGGTAACAGCAAACGCTGGCCCAGGCATCATTACCCCGGATAATGAAATTACGGCTACACTGGCTAAAAATGGAACCATAAACGTACCCTGCCCATTGTATCATATATTTCCGTACTCCTAGATTGACATGGAAAATCTGCTCAAGCCTTATTGTTTGGCGTCACCAACCCGATGAAGTATACTTAATGGCGTCCACTGGTCAGAAGTGGAAAATCACCGGAACAAGGGGGCAAAGGTGCAGTTAGAAGATATCAAAAACGTAAGTGTTATTGGCGCTGGTATTATGGGACACGGAATTGGTCTCACTTACGCCTTGGGTGGTTACAAGGTTGTCTTGAGCGCTAGGCGAGAAACGACTCTCAGTAATGCCATGAGGCATATAAGGAATGACCTTAAGACCTTTGCCGAGAGTGGTTTAATTTCTCAAGATATGATTGAAGAAACGCTATCTCGCCTAACCACTACCACTGACCTCAAAACGGCGGTGAAGGATGCCGATTTTGTTACCGAAACCATTGCCGAAGATGTGGAGGCAAAGAGGCAGATTTTTACTAACCTTGATGTCTTTTGCCCTAGGCATACTATCTTCACCAGTAACACCTCTTCGCTGGTTCTGCAAGATTTTACTTCTCAATGCAAAAGGAGGGATAAGATACTCATTACCCATTGGTTTAATCCTCCCCACATCGTGCCGGTAGTCGAGGTGGTACGGAGTGAGGAGACCTCTGATGAGACGATGGAGCTGGTTTATGCCCTGCTCAAGAAGGTCAACAAGGTGCCGGTCAAAATATTTAAGGAAATCCCCGGTTTCGTGGTCAATCGCATACAGATGGGGATGATTCGCGAAGTGTGGTCACTTTGGCAACAAGGCATTGCCAGCCCCGAAGACATTGACCTGGCGGTGAAAGGAAGTTTTGGGTTGCGCCTGGCAGCTATTGGACCGCTAGAAACCTGCGATTTGGCTGGCCTCGATTTGTGGTACGGCATTGCCGACCGATTATTTAAGGTGATTAACGATGCCCATGAACCACCCGAAGCACTCAAAATAATGGTAGAGTCTGGTGAGCTAGGTCTAAAAACTGGCAAAGGATTTTTTGATTACAAGATTGATTATTTTGCCAAAGGCGAAGATGAAAGGGTTAAGACCAGGGACAAGAAGTTTATCCAACTCCTCAAACTGCTATATTCCCAGTAAAAGATGGTGGCTCACACCTGGGTAGTGAAGAATACTAATAAGTTCCAGGCTACGATTCCTGAGTATAAGCCGACAAAGCACCGACTACTTATTACCGCCAGTTTAGGCCAGTGCTTATAAATATCCCACAAGATAAACGCTGCTAACAGCACGCCTACCACTTTTACGACCAGGAAATTTCCCTCGCCAGCCAATGCCCTCAGGAATGGGTTCGCCTCCCGGGCTACCCCGCGGCTAACAAGCAAGTGGGTTATCACACCATCTAAAATGACAAGGGCAATTAGCGCCACTAGAAGACGCCTTATTCGGTGAATTCCAGTAAAATAGCCCTTAATAGCCTGTAACTGAGCCCCCATAATTACCCGCTAACTATACACCAAAAAACAGTGTTTGCCAAGCCTTCCTGACTACAAAAAGCGCTCCTCATCCAGATAACCTTGCAGAATAATGGCTGCGGCTGCAGCATCATCCCGCGCTTTCTTTCCCGGTTTCTTGGCATAAGCTGCCTGCATCAAGCGCTTGGCTGATACCGTTGATAACCGCTCGTCCCTAAACTCTACCGGGACTTTGGTCTGGCCACACAATTTCTGAACAAAAGCCTCTACCTTTTCCGCTTGCTTACTTAGACTACCGTCCATGGAGCGGGGCAAACCAACTACCACCCGCTCGACTTGATGCTGGCTAATAATGTTAATAATCGCCTCAATATCAGCGGTCTCATTTTGGCGAGTGATAATAGTCAATGGACTGGCTAGTACACCCTGGGGGTCGCTGAGGGCTACGCCAATCCTTTTGTCTCCGATATCAAGTCCTAGGCTACGCGTTGCATACCTCCAAACGGTTTGAGATTCTTTATTTGGTAACCCTATCCCCTTTATCCCCTTCCCCGTGATAAGGGGAAGGGGAAAATAATTTCTTTAGAGGGGCAAAGCCCCTCTAAAACCCCCCATAAATTTTATATCAAGCTTTTCACCAACCGCAGGGCTTCATCTAACTTGCCTTTATACTTGCCACCGCCTTGGGCTAATGTTGCTTTACCACCACCACTACCACCAGTAACCTTAGCCACCTGCTTAATTATTTCTCCAGCATTGTAGCCCTTGGCAACCAAATCCGGGGTTACCGCAGCTAAGAAAAGAGGCTTATCATCATAAATTGTGCCCAGAACTATGACCCCGCTTTTTAGCCGTTCCCTGAGTAGGTCACTCATTTCTCGCAGCGCCTCCAGCCGTGAGGGTGGCACCTTAGCCGACAACACGGTTACCCCTTTAACCACCTCTGTCTGACTTAACAGGGATAAAGCTATTTCCCTAGCCAGTCCCCTCTCCAGAGCCAGAGCCCGCTTGCGCTCCCTACCCAGTTCGGCGACCAGATTGGACACCTTGTCCTGAACTTCGTCCGGTGAAGCGCCTATCAATTGAGCCATCTTATCTAAACTGGAAAACTGCCGGTTAATAAATTCCTCAGCCCCCCTGCCGGTGACGGCTTCGATGCGGCGCAGCCCGGCACCAATGCTAGTCTCACTAATGATGTGAAAGAAGCCTATCTCACCAGTTGAAGCAACATGGGTGCCGCCACATAGCTCAGCACTGATAAAAGGTTCACCTATTTTCACTGCTCGAACTATGTCGCCATACTTTTCATCGAACAAGGCTATAGCCCCTTCCTCTATCGCCTGTTTATATGGAATCTCCTCGTCATAAACCTTTAAATTTTGGCGAATTTTATCATTAACAATATGCTCAACTTCCTCTATTTCCTCTGGCATCAGTGCCACTAAGTGAGAGAAGTCAAACCTGAGCCGCTCTGAGGCTACCAGTGAACCCCGCTGCTCAACATGCTCACCCAATACCTGCCGCAGTGCCAACTGAAGCAAATGGGTGGCAGTGTGATTGCGGGCAATATCAAGCCGCCGTTCTCTATCCACCACCGCCTCTACCTCACCCCCGACAGCTAGACTGCCTTCGGTAACATACCCTTGGTGGACGATAATATCAGGTGGAACCCGGGTAGCATTGGTAACCGAGAATTTGCCTGAAGGACTGATTATCTCCCCGGTATCCCCCACCTGCCCCCCCATCTCGCCGTAGAAGGGGGTGGCACCCAAAATCAGACCCGCTTCTTGCCCTTCGTGTAAGGTCGGTTTCGTCTTCTCATCTGTAGGCTCATAACCAGAGAAACCAACTATCGCAGTCTTATAAACAAGGTTATTATAGCCCACGAACTTAGGCTTGCGGGCAGTAAGCTTCAATGACCGTGGTTTAGCCGTAAGCTTTACCACTCGGGCTGCCCGTGCCTTCTCCTTCTGTTTCTCCATTTCCTGCTCAAAGCCTTCTAAATCGACCGAAAAACCCCGCTCGGCGGCAATCTCCCTGGTCAACTCTACAGGGAAGCCATAGGTATCGTAGAGCTTAAAAGCCCTGTCGCCAGGGATTTTGTTTTCTCCCTTCCTGACTAGCTCCTCTATAGTGTCGTCCAGCAATTCCAGCCCGGTGCTAAGCGTTTCGTTGAACTTGGCTTCCTCAGCTTCAATGACCTTAATAATGAAGTCCCGTTTTTGGACTATTTCAGGGTAAATATGCCCCATCTGCCCAATAGTAGTTTTAGCTGCTTCAACTATGAATGGCTTATCTACCCCCAACCTCCGGCTAAACAGTGCCGCCCGGCGCAGTAGTCGGCGCAATACATAGCCCCGCCCCTCGTTACTGGGGACTATGCCATCACCAATGAGAAAGGCAATTCCCCGGCTATGCTCAGCAATAACCCGCATAGTATTATCTAGAGCATCAGAGCCGAATTTCTTCCCTGCCAGCTCAGATATACATTCCAGTAACGGAACAAAGAAGTCGGTTTCATAGACTGAGGTTTTACCCTGCACCACAGCGGTAGTCCTCTCTAATCCCATGCCGGTATCAATATTAGGTTTTGGCAGCGGGGTGCGGTGCCCTTCCTTATCCTGGTTATACTGGGTAAATACCAGATTCCAAATCTCGGAAAAGCGACCACAATCACAGCCGGGAGCACAGGAAGGCTTCCTGCAGCCAACCTCCTCCCCAAAGTCATAGACAATCTCACTGCAAGGTCCACACGGTCCGGAATCACCGGCTGGTCCCCAGAAGTTGTCCTCCTCGCCGAACCTCAGTATCCTATGCTCAGGCACTCCTATTTCCTGCCAGTAGCCGAAAGCCTCCTCGTCATCAAGGAAAATAGTTATCCAAAGCCGCTGCGGTGGGAGGCTTAAGTGCTGGGTTACGAACTCCCATGCCCAGTTAATGGCTTCCGGCTTAAAGTAGTCACCAACGCTGAAATTGCCCAGCATTTCAAAAAAGGTAAGGTGGGTAGGGTCACCAACTGATTCAATATCAGTAGTCCGAAAGCACTTTTGGCATGAGGCTAAACGAGGACTAGACGGCATCCTCTCGCCTAAAAAGTAGGGTTTAAACTGCACCATGCCAGCAGTAGTAAGCAGTAAGGTAGGGTCATCTCGAGGTACCAGAGAGGAACTAGGAATGATTTTATGCCCTTTTCCCTCAAAGAAACTCAAAAATGCCGCCCGAATTTCATCACCAGTCAATTTGCTCTCCATCGGTCAAAAACAATTACCACGATTTTAGTTTAAGTCATACTAACTGTCAACGAGGGATTAAGTATTACGCCTCTTATTGATTTTACCTAGGGTATGACGGCTCTAATTCATTAGGCGTCACTAGTCTCTTTACAAATCTCCAGCCCATAAACTATAATTTTTATCTTAGACGGTAATGGTCTTGCCAAAATCATGAAAATATGGGATATTCTATTGATAAAATACAATAAAGGGGGGTTAGGTGATACCACTTTTAATGATACCGCTTTTAATTAGCTTAACTGTTATGTATATCTGGCTACTACGTGAAACTGATTGGTTAAGGATTCGGCTACCCTGCGGTTAGCCCTAAATCAACTTAGGTTATTGTTACTC
>CAYQQD010000044.1:0-6718 GCA_964419575.1 uncultured Dehalococcoidales bacterium
GATTTCGGGCGGTTAGTTCAGTGGTTAGAACGCTTGCTTCACACGCAAGAGGTCACTGGTTCAAGTCCAGTACCGCCCATATGCCGAAGTGGCGGAATGGCAGACGCGCTACGTTCAGGGCGTAGTGCTCGTAAGGGCGTGGGAGTTCAAATCTCCCCTTCGGCACCATTAATTGGGCGCTTGTAGCTCAGTAGGATAGAGCGCAGCCCTGCGGAGGCTGAGGTCGTGGGTTCAAGACCCGCCAAGCGCGCCACCTGTGGGCGGTTAGCTCAGATGGTTAGAGCGTCTGTCTTACACACAGGAGGTCAGAGGTTCAAGTCCTCTACCGCCCACTATAGCGTATGGTAGGCAGAAGCCCGCCTTTTCCTCCAATATCCCTCCGGGTGCCAGTGGCATGGTAGTAGGAGAATTTTCCACTCTTCGCATCCAAACCGATAAGGGCTTTGCCACAGTGAGCATGGGCAGCCAGCATGCAGAGACATACAAAACGGCACAGACTTCAAGTCTGTGCCGTTTAATTTCCCTATTTTAGACCCGCATGATAGCTCTGCAGCGATCTGACGTCTGATTTACCCTCGCGACAGGCGGCGATGCCCTTGGCGGCAGCCATAGCCGCAGCTAATGTGGTGATATAAGGCACTTTGTACTTTATAGCCGCCTTACGGATGTAAGAGTCATCATACTTGCTTAGTTTCCCCGCCGGCGTGTTGATTACCAACTGAATTCCCTTGTTCTTGATGGCGTCGGTGATATTAGGCCGGCCCTCGTGCTCCTTGAGTATGGGCTTTGATGGGATACCTTGACTGGTCAGAAAAGCATGTGTGCCAGCCGTGGCCCGGATCTTGAACCCAAGATTGGCGAACTGCTCGGCTACCTCACTTACCGCTGGACGATCGCGTTCTGAGACAGTGATGAGCACGGTACCCCTAGTCGGAAGCGGCGTTACTGCCTCCTGTGCCTTCCAGAATGCCAAGCCAAAGGACTTGGCGATGCCCAATACTTCGCCGGTGGACTTCATCTCTGGCCCGAGCAGTGGGTCAACCTCGGGGAACATGTTAAAGGGGAAGACTGCCTCCTTTATGCCAAAGTGTGGGATAGGCTGCCTCTTCAGATTGAGGTCGTCGATCTTTCTGCCTAGCATCAGCTGAGTGGCCAAACGAGCCATTGGAATAGCACATACCTTGGAGACCAGTGGAACGGTGCGTGAAGCCCGTGGATTGGCTTCTAGTACATAGACCACGTCCTTACAGATGGCGTATTGAATGTTCATCACACCGACAACTTGAAGTTCGCTGGCAATGCGCCGTGTGTACTCCTCGATAGTGTCAATATGTTTTTGGGGTATGCTCACTGGTGGGATAACACAGGCGGCATCTCCGGAATGTACGCCAGCATATTCGATGTGCTCCATGATGGCTGGAATGAAAACGTTTTCCCTGTCAGCCAAAGCGTCAGCTTCAGTCTCGATAGCGTTCTCTAGGTAGCGGTCAATGAGGATAGGGCGGTCTGGAGTAACACCGACGGCAGCACCCACATACAATCTTAGTTCTTCCTCATCGTGGACTATCTCCATACCCCGCCCACCGAGTACATATGACGGCCGGACTATAAGCGGGTAGCCAATGCGCTTGGCCACAACTAGTGCCTCATCAAGCCCACTGGCGGTGCCTGCTTCTGGCATGGGGATTCCGTACTTCTTCATCATTTCGCTGAATCGGCCACGGTCAGAAGCAATATCTATAGAATTGACTGATGTGCCCAATATATTAACCCCGGCTTCTTCCAGCTCCGCCGCGATGTTGAGTGGAGTCTGACCGCCAAACTGGACAATGACACCAATTGGCTTCTCTTTCTGATAGATACTTACCACATCTTCCACGGTCAGCGGCTCGAAGTACAGCTTATCTGAAGTGTCATAATCGGTGGAGACTGTTTCTGGGTTGCAGTTGACCATGATTGTCTCGTAGTCCATATCACGGAGGGCAAAGGCGGCATGAACACAGCAATAGTCAAACTCAATCCCCTGGCCAATGCGATTCGGACCGCCGCCAAGTACCATCACCTTAGGCCGTCGGCTCACCACAGTCCGGTTAGGTCCGTTGTAGGTAGAATAGTAATACCTCGCATTTTCCGCACCACTTACCGGCACGTAGTCCCAGGCTTCGACAACGCCCAACTTGGTGCGGCGCTCACGTATTTCCCTCTCATTGCCCCTGAGCAGCTTAGCCAAGTACTTATCGGCAAAGCCATCCTTCTTGGCACGGATAAGCAGTTCATCGGGTAGCTTATTGCTCCTGTACTTGAGGATCTCTTCCTCAAGCTCGACAAGCTCTTTCATCTGTTGAATGAACCAAGGTTTAATGTAGGTCTTTCTATATAGCTCCTGTATGTCAGCGCCCTTGCGGAGGGCCTCGTACATGATAAACTGCCGCTCGCTGGTGGGGTAGCTAAGCATTTTCATCAGTTCGTCGAGCGATTTCTCACGGAAGTCCCTGGCGAAGCCAAGGCCATAGCGGCCGTTCTCCAGAGAGCGAATCGCCTTCTGGAGAGCTTCCTTATAGGTTTTGCCGATACTCATAACCTCGCCCACAGCACGCATCTGGGTCCCTAGCCGGTCTTCAGCATCACGGAACTTCTCAAAAGCCCACCGCGCGAACTTAACCACGACGTAGTCGCCGGAAGGCGTGTACTTCTCCAGAGTGCCTTCACGCCAGTAGGGAATCTCGTCTAAGGTGAGACCCGCAGCTAACTTGGCTGAGATGAAAGCAATGGGGAAGCCGGTGGCCTTGGAAGCGAGCGCAGATGAGCGCGATGTCCTGGGGTTAATCTCGATTATGACCACACGACCCGTCTTCGGGTCATGGGCGAACTGGATGTTGGTGCCGCCGATGACACCAATCTTCTCCACCACCTTATAGGAGAGCTCCTGGAGGCGCTTCTGCAGAGCTGGGTCTATGGTGAGCATAGGCGCGGTACAGAAGGAATCCCCGGTATGGACGCCCATAGCGTCAACGTTCTCAATAAAGCACACCGTTATTATCTGGTTCTTCGAGTCACGGATGATCTCCAGTTCCAACTCTTCCCAGCCTTCAACGGATTCCTCGATGAGCACCTGCCCGATCATACTGGCGGCGATGCCCCGACTGGCAATAACACGCAGTTCCTCGACGTTATAGGCTAGACCGCCGCCAGTACCGCCCAGAGTGTAGGCGGGGCGGACAACCACTGGGTAGCCCAGTTCAGCGGCGATAGCCTCGGCCTCCTCCACATTATAAGTGGTCTTGCTCTTAGGCATCTCGATGCCCAGTTCCGCCATAGTCTCCTTGAAGGCGAGCCGGTCTTCACCCCGCTTGATAGCATCAGGCTCGACTCCGATGACTCTGACGTTATACTTCTCCAGCGCCCGACACCGCGCTAGGCTGGCGCTCAGATTCAGGCCGGTCTGGCCGCCAAGGTTGGGAAGGATAGCGTCCGGTCGCTCTTTCTCAATGATCTTAATCATTGAGTCTAGGTTGAGCGGCTCTATGTAGGTGACGTCCGCCATGCCTGGGTCGGTCATGATTGTTGCCGGGTTTGAGTTTACCAACACAATCTGGTAACCCAACGACCGCAGAGCCTTGCAGGCTTGGGTGCCGGAGTAGTCGAACTCGCAGGCCTGGCCGATAACGATCGGCCCAGACCCGATAATCATGACCTTGTTGATATCATTGCGCCTGGGCATTGATGCCTCCTTATCGTTAGGTTCGTTTGTCCCTCCTATTTTCGCTCCTCAAACGACACCACAAGATGGGCATCAACTCCGGCCGTAGTAACAGTGCCTTTGAGTAGCTGCTTGAACCAAGCTACTAGAGCATTGTATATTATATTATAAATAGAAGCTATTTGGTACTACTCAGTGGGTTTGCCCTCCCTTTGGGAAGAGGCGTGTGGGGGAACGATTCCCTTCTTTCTTTTGCCTGAAGGTGCTCCGAAGTGCTGGTTCCACCTTTTCACCGGGGAAACCATAATGGTTCCCTCAGCCAAGAAATCCGCACCCATGTGGCAGGTGTTTGAGACATTCCCGGTTGCCTGGCTGGAAGGCGCTTACTAAGCCGAATTTCCCGCTGATTCCTCTGCTCTGCCCCAGTTTTGCATCATTTCCTTTATGCCTTGGGCGAGCTTGGGATTGGCACGCAGGCGGTCAATGAAGACGGGGCAGCCTTCTAGTAGGGAGTTCTGGGCGGCGATTGCCATACTTGACAGAAGGTTCTGTATGCCAAGGTCAGCCGGCTGGGAAATACCGGTCCCCGGTGCTGATTGCTCTATCTGCCGGCGGATGTCTTCGGCGGTAAACCTCATCGGTATTACACAGGATTTGTACCACGGGCAGTCCTTACACTGGGCAATCCCGTGGACTTCATCTAGAACATCGCTCATACTTAATCTCCTTTTGAAGGTCTATTTGCCGAGGTTATCGCAACCTAAATTAATTACGGCATAATTTTACTCAGCCGGCTCTCTATAGCTGCCTTATTCGGGAAGGCACCAATTATCTTCTCCTGAATCATACCCTCCTTATCAATGAAGAAGGTAGTCGGGATGCCTCTGATGCTATACGTTTGGGCTACAGCTTTGCTGGTATCAAGCAGCACCGGGAGGGAAAGGTTATGGTTTTGCAGGAACTGCTCCACTTCGGAGGAGCTATCGCCAATATTGATTGCCAGCACCATAAGTCCTTTGTCTGACCATTCATCATGTATTTCCTGTATAAATGGCATTTCAAAGACGCAGGGTTGGCACCAGGTTGCCCAGAAGTTGATTAACACCGGCTTACCCTTGAAGTCACTGAGAGTGATAGACTGTCCATTCAGATTTTGAAGCTGAAAATCCGGTGCCGCGTTACTTACTGCGGCTGTCGGCTCAGAGCCAGTAGCGCAGCCGGTTATTAGTAACCCGGTGGTCAGAATCATTACCAGTATTGCTATAAGTATTTTATGCATCATCATGCCTCCAGACATAATTTTATCACTAGCTTATGGCTGAAACCAGACCAGCCTGTTGGTCAGGATAAGTATCCCCACAGCTATGAGTAGAGCGCCGCTAATAGTATAGATTGCGGTGGAGTGGCGGCGGATGCGCTTTATTAGCGGGGTAATAGAATCAAAGGCGGCGCCTATTATCAGGAATGGGACCCCCAGCCCCAGAGAATAGATAGCCAATAGGGAAGCACCACGCCATGCCGTAGCCGAACTCCCAGCCAGGGTTAGGATACCCCCAAGTATCGGACCAACACATGGCGTCCAGGCAAGGCAGAATATGCTCCCGGTCAGGAACGAACGCAGGTAACCTGTAGTCCGGCTTTGGGTCGGGGTCAGGCGCTTTTCAAAGTTTAACCGCGGGACTTTCATGGCAACCAGCATAAATACCCCGAAGGCTATCAGCAGGATGCCGGCAATATTGCGAATCAGGGTTAGATGGACGTCGATGGCAAAACCAGCTAGACCAGCGCCAGCCCCCATGATAGTGAAAACTATGGTAAAGCCGATGACAAAGCTAAGCGAGTGAAGGAATATGGGGATGCGTCCTTTACCAGCTTTAGGCTCAAATATTTCTGGACCGGCTAGGCTAGCCAGATATACCGGCACCAGAGGCAGAACGCAAGGTGACAAGAAAGAGAGCACCCCGGCAACAAAGGCAAAAACAAATGAGAGTGATATATTTTCCATTATCTAAGCTTGCTAGCAACCCTAATCTTAAATTAATTTGACCTGAGGTATCAAGTTCAGTGTAATAGAGGGCTTGCATTTTCTTTGGCATTGTTGTATCCTGTATAAAATTTAATAGGCGGCTCAGAGGGTGCCTAAAGCGCGGTTTGGGCACAAATCGGAGAGCAAGTCGGTGAGAACCCGACGCAGTCCCGCCTGCTGTGTGTGGTAGATAATCTCTACCACGAGTCAGAACGCCGAGCCTCTGGCTATCCTTAAACCTCCGCGGAGAAAGGGGGTGGGAGAATGACTAAGTTTAGGTGAGAAATCCCCCCTTGCTATCTTAAGCGAAGGGGGATTTTATTTTGCCCAAACATTAAATCGGAGGTATCTAATGAGGTTAATGCGACTTGGCATTATTGCTATTCTATTGAGTATATTAGTTGCTGTGTTTACTGGATGTCAGCCGAAATTCGTGCCAGGGACCTATACTGATGATATGGGCAGGGAGGTAAGCATAGATGAAGCCCCACAGCGGATTGTGTCTCACGTGCCACCCATCACTGAGATTCTTTTTGCCCTTGGCTTGGGGGAAAAGGTGGTTGGCGTCAGCGACTTTTGCGATTATCCTGAGGAAGTCAAGTCAAAACCAAGTGTCGGCAACTATTTTAACCCTGCCATTGAAAATATTGTTGCCCTGGAGCCGGACCTAGTTCTGACTGATGGACATAGTGACAGCATTAGGCAGCTTGATACCCTGGGGATAAAATATCTGGTTATAGACCCTCAGGATATTGAGGGTATTTTTAAAGATATTGAAATACTGGGAAAAGTTGCTGGTGTAGAAGACAGAGCCAAGCAACTTGTTGATGACATGAAAGAGGATATATCTAATGTTGTATCACGGGTAGAAGGTGCTCCAATGGTCAGGGCTTTCTATGTGGTTGATGCCACTGACCTGAACAATCCCTGGACAGCCGGTCCCGGCACCTTTGTTGATTCTCTTATTACAATGGCTGGCGGAGAAAACATAG
>CAYQQD010000045.1:0-6432 GCA_964419575.1 uncultured Dehalococcoidales bacterium
CATAATGGCTGCCATAAAAAACCTGACAGTGCTTGAGCTGTCAGAGTTGGTGAAGGCTCTAGAGGCTGAGTTTGGAGTTAGTGCTGCTGCCCCGGTAGTAGCCGCTACTACTGCTGCACCCACTGCTGCCCCGGCTCCAGCTGCTGAGGAGAAGACAGAGTTTAACGTGATTCTTAAGGCGGTTGGCGAAAATAAGATTAGTGTAATTAGGGCGGTGCGGGAGTTAACCACCTTAGGACTGAAGGAGTCCAAGGACTTGGTGGAAAGTGCTCCGAAGGCAGTGAAGGAAGGGGTCAGTAAGGAGGAAGCCACCGCTGCCAAGCAGAAGCTGGAAGCGGCTGGGGCTACTGTTGAGGTCGTTTAGCAACCTATCCCCCTGTCCCCCTTCCCTTAATAAGGGAAGGGGGTGGTGAGGGAGAGAGGGGCGAAGCCCCTTTAAAACTCCTTTTAAGGAGAGTCAAAGAGGGGCGTAGCCTCCAAATATGCCTATAGGGAGTTTTAGAGGGATGGAATCCCTCTAAAACAATCATTTCCCCCTCTCCTTTCTAAGGAGAGGGGGATTAAGGGGGTGAGGTTAATAAATAATCTCATCCCTAGCCTTATTGAAAAAGGCGTCGGTAGGGCATATAATTCTTAAGAGTCCCTTTAGGGAGAAGAGCAGTATGCCCTATCCTGATAGCTTTATAATATTGGTTATGGGTGGTTTGTTTTTGGGTGTCGGCATAGCCGTGCTTTTCTGGGGCAGGAGGAGGCAGAAGGACTACTATAATTCCCTATCTACCCGCACCGATTTGAGGGAATTTTTACAGCGTTCGCCAGAACGCCCCGAGCATAGCTCAGTAAAGGTAGGGGGTTGGGTAACCATTATCGTTGGCTTGGTTATGCTCGGTATAGGTGGTGGCCTGCGGTATTGGGGATGGGGGTAAAAGCACCACCTACACCATCCGTCTTGGTCTATACTGAATGGCTTCAGCTAGGTGATGGGCTTTAATTATGTCTGAATCTTCCAAATCAGCAATAGTCCGGGCTAGCTTTAAGATGCGGTGGAAGGCTCGGGCAGAGAGGTAAAGTTGCTTCATAGCCGCTTTAAGTAAGCTCTGGGCTGACTCTTCCGCCCGGCAAAACTCCCGTACCTCAGGCGGCGTCATTTCAGCGTTGCAGGTTAGTCTTGTTCCCGCAAAGCGCCTTTGTTGAATTAAGCGGGCAGTCTTAACTCTGGCTTGGACCTTGTCTGATTTCTCTCCTAATCGGTCATCAGCTAGCTTTTCGTAGTCAATATGGGGCACCTCAACAAATATATCAACCCGGTCAATGAATGGTCCGCTAATCCGCTTCTGGTACCGGGAAACCAGGCTGGGGGAACAGGTGCATTGTCTAAATGGGTCACCATAGAAGCCACAGGGGCAGGGGTTCATAGCCCCCACCAGCATAAAATTGGCTGGGAAGGTTACGCTACCTTGAGCCCGACTGATGGTAATTACCTTGTCCTCCAGAGGCTGGCGCAGTATCTCAAGCAGGGAATGCCCGAACTCTGGGAGCTCATCAAGGAAGAGGACTCCGCGATGACTGAGGCTTATTTCCCCCGGTCTTGGCCAGTGCCCACCTCCGACTAAGCCAGCATTGGAGATGGTGTAGTGGGGGGAACGGAAGGGGCGTTGTCTAATCATGGGGGTATCTGGCGGAAGCAGACCACTGACGCTATAGACCTTGGTAACCTCCAGCGCCTCCTCAGTGGTCATTGGTGGCAATACTGAAGGCAGCGAGCGTGCCAGTAGCGTTTTGCCGCTTCCAGGAGGTCCGATCATTATTACATTGTGTCCGCCAGCGGCAGCTACCTCTAAGGCTCGCTTAACATGCTCTTGTCCTTTGATGTAAGCCAGGTCAGTAATTGAGGTAGTAGGCGGGATGTATTCTTGGATTTCCTCAGACTTAAATTCGGGGGGTGGTATTTCCCCTCGCAGATAACTAACTAGCTGCGAGAGCGAAGCGACGGGAATGATTTTAGTGCCTTCTATTAAGGATGCCTCTTTAGCATCAGCCTCAGGCACAATAATTGCTGGGTATCCCTCCTGGCGAGCTAGAGCAACCATAGGTAAAACACCATTAGTATGGCGTAAGCTGCCGTCCAGGGATAGCTCACCAAGGACGATGGTCTGAGAGACATCAGCATATATTTGTTCCGAGCTGAGGAGGATACCAACAGCAATGGGTAAATCATAAGCTGGTCCGGCTTTTTTAAGGTCGGCAGGGGCAAGATTAACCACGATGCGCTTCATGGGGAAGTTGCAGCCAGAATTCCGAATAGCCGCCCGGACTCGTTCTCTGGCTTCCTGGACAGCAGTATCAGGCAAGCCAACGATAGTCATTGCCGGTAGGCCACTCGAAATATCTACCTCAACATCAACCAGCCGACCCTCGAGGCCTACCACAGCCGCAGTTTTTACCGTGGCTAACATCGTACTGAACTATTCTGTTATAGAAGGCTACTATTTATTTATGGCTCAACATTGCATATGAAGGGCTGTGGCATATCAAGGTAGGTGATACTGCAGTCTTTGCCCATTATATTTTCCGCTTCGGCTATCGCCTCTTCCACTGAGGCGAATGGCGTCAGACTTACCCTTCTGGCAGCTTCAAAGTCGGTGGCTCCAGCTAGAAAGACGTGACTAAGATAATTGAGACCATAAATCCCCTGCCCATATATGATTAAGGGGTGAGAACCGTGGAAGCCATAGCCATATCTATACTTGTGAACGAACTCGGGGCGGTGGGCGTATTCCTCAGCATAAAGGTCCCAGATTTCAATCGCATCCTTAGTCTGGGGGAGGACCTTTTCAAACAGCTCAACATAGGGTTGGTACTTAAGGGCGTCGAATTGTCTCGGGCAAGGGTGACAGACGATGAGAATCCCCCCTGGCTTGACCAGAGGGACATTCTGGAACAGTCCGTAGGTGTAAGATAGCGCCAGGTTTCTTACCAGAATGGGATTGATAAAGGACAATTTGGAATAGGGGTCTCTCTTGTTGTCCATACCACAGACCACCACATCTGACTGCCCCTTGACATCCACTACCAGTTGTTTGTCCATTATTTCTAGGCCTTTCTCATGAGCCTCCGGTGGGTGCCCGGCAACAACCTGGACCAGCTCCTGTGTTGCTTTGTTGTTCATCGTGCCTTCAACGACGAGGACACGGCGTCCTTTTTTAGCCAGTTCACGTTCAATAACAGCACCCAATTCATTGAGCAGTTTGGGGAAGGCTGAGCGTTTGGGGTCAAGTACCGATTTACCTGAAGCCTTGGCAAAGGGCCGGTGATGGTGTCGCATGAGTCTCCAGCTGCCCAGACCGACGACCACTGTCTTCCAGCCACCGTTAAAATGAACCCACGGGTGGCTCACATATATGAGCTGGTCAGAATCGGTAACCAATCGGCTTACCTCCACTTCCTGACCTCGCTTGGTCTCTCCTAGGAATACTAGGTTATCTTTATCCTCGGCATCAAAATTGAACAACCGGCTTACACTAGTTCGGCTAACTAGCTCATCGCCTAGTATGGTCGCTAGTTCGCTTGGAGTCCACATCCGGTGCAGCCCGCCAGCGCAAACCAGGCGGATATTGTAGGGGTCTACGCCAAGCTTATTGAGCTCCTCCAGCAGCACCTTAATGGCTACTTCCCGAAAACCAGGCTGCTTTTCCTGAGGGACATAAGCGATGGGGTCATCGAAGGCAATGGTAACCTTGGATTTTGAGCTTACCAGCTTGGATAAAGGCTCGTGAGCAATCGGCGAGTTTAGGGCATCGCGAACTGCCTGAGCCGGGTCGGGGAGAGCCGGGAGTGGCTTGTTGGTTTGCCGTATGACCCTGGTCCTCTCGGGTAGCTCTGCCCCAATGGTACTATCTCCGTATGGTATCCTGAAAACTGACATTTGCGGAACCTCCTATTTAAATTACTGTAGCAATATTAAAGCCTGTGGCTAACCGGCTGTCAAGCTGAATTCCCATTGACAGCAAATGTCATCTTTACTCTTTCTCGGAGGTGATTTAAGGCACTTTACCTCTATATCAGGGTTGATGGCACAGGCATAAGCTTTCATAATTCTAGGTTCAACTAGGTTGCAAATTTTCTCTTCCCTCCCCCCACCCTCCGCCTCTAAGGCATCTAGAGTGGGGCAATAGGTAACCGTATATAGGGCACTATTTTTATTCCTAATTTCTATGTCAAATTTCATCAGCAGGCACCAGGGTTCGAGCTGGAAAGCTTTCATAAGAGCAACAATATCATTCCCACGGATTTTCAGTTGCCGTTTAATCCTCGCCATTTCATATTTACAATTGCGTTCCCAGACTTGTATATCGCAGGCTAAAGCCTCTTTGTCGCCCACCCTTTCTTTCACGGCAAGATACCAGATTCCATCCATGGCTATGTATAGTCTGGCGTATAGTTTTAATAGTTCGGCAAGTGTATCGGGGGAGAAATCGCTGAGTTTTAGATTGGGCAGGAATTCACCGCTATAATCTGTCAGTTTCTTCAATTTAACCTCCTTTATGGCTATGTTAGCCCCCGGCGGGCTGGCTGTCAAGGAGATAAACAATCGCTAGTCCTTGTTATGCTTAAGCTCTAGTGCTACAATTAAACTGCTAGCACGGAGGAAGATATGCCACTGGATTCTATAATTGTCAAAGGGGCTAGGGAGCATAACCTCAAGAATATAGATGTCGTCATCCCTCGGGATAAGCTGGTAGTCATCACCGGTGTCTCTGGCTCAGGTAAGAGCTCGCTGGCATTTGATACCATCTATGCTGAGGGTCAGCGCCGCTATGTAGAATCGCTATCGGCTTATGCCCGTCAGTTCTTGGGCAGGATGGAAAAGCCTGAGGTCGACTATATTGACGGGCTGAGCCCAGCTATTTCTATCGACCAGAAGGGCCCGAGTCGTAATCCACGGTCAACCACCGGGACGGTAACCGAGATTTACGATTACTTACGGCTACTTTTTGCTCGGGTAGGTCACCCCCACTGCCCCAAATGTGGGCGAGAGATTGCCATGCAGACGGTGCAGCAGATTGTTGATGCCATTCAAGTCCTCCCCGAAAATAGCCGCATTATGGTTCTGGCACCGTTGATTAGAGACCGTAAGGGTGAGTATCAAGCGGTGTTTGATGATTTGCGCAAGGAGGGCTATGTCAGGGTTCGAGTCGATGGGACTATCCATGACCTCTCCGAGGAGTTTCAACTGGATAAGAATAAAAAGCACTCCATTGAGGCGGTGGTGGATAGATTAGTAATGGGGCAATCAGGGAGCCAGAGCCGCATTGCCGACTCGGTGGAAACTGCCCTTAAGCTCGGGGCAGGAGTAGTTCTGGTATCTATTATTGACGGTGAGGAACTCCTGTTCTCGGAGCACTTTGCTTGCGTGCAGTGCGGCATTAGCCTGGGTGAGATTGCCCCCAGAACATTTAGCTTTAATTCCCCTCACGGTGCCTGTCCGGCTTGCACCGGATTAGGGGTCAAATTAGAGATAGACCCCCAGCTGGTTATACCTAATAAGGAGCTATCTATCGCTCAGGGGGCGATTCGCCCCTGGCAGTGGCAATCCTGGTATTATGACCAGCTTGAGACGTTGGCCAGGCGCTATGGCTTTTCTCTTCATACCCCGGTTAAGAATCTAAGTGAGCATCACCTTAGGCTTGTTCTTTATGGCGAGGAGGGGGAGCTGGTGAGGTACCGGAACCGCTATGGCCGGGTCAGGGAATACTTTACTGGCTATGAAGGGGTTATCCCCCGCATGGAACGACTATATCGGGATACCGAGTCTGAGCACTCCCGGGCTGATATAGAGCGCTACATGATGTCCACCCCCTGTCCAGTTTGTCTCGGTAAGCGGCTCAAGCCGGAATCTTTAGCCGTAACCATTGATGGTAAGAATATTGTTGAGGTTAGCTCAATGTCGGTTACTCAAGCGTTGGAGTGGGTGGCGACTCTTGGTGATGGTAAGAAGGCGATACTTACCGAGCGTGAGCAAATAATTGCCCGTGAGATTGTCAAGGAGATTAAAGCCCGCTTGGACTTCCTTAAGGATGTAGGACTGGATTATCTTACCCTTGACCGCCCCTCAGCAACCCTTTCTGGTGGTGAGGCACAGCGAATTCGTCTCGCCACCCAGATAGGTAGTGGGCTGATGGGCGTGCTCTATATTTGTGATGAACCAACGGTGGGCTTGCACCCCGCTGACGACTATCGTTTGATTGAGACCCTGAAGCGGCTGAGGAACCTGGGTAATACCATATTGGTTGTCGAGCATGATGAGGCTATGATGCGGGCGGCTGACCATATTATTGATATGGGACCCGGGGCTGGGGAGCATGGCGGCTGGATTGTAACCACCGGAACTTTAGCCGATATCATGAATTGCACTGAGTCAATAACCGGGCA
>CAYQQD010000046.1:0-6115 GCA_964419575.1 uncultured Dehalococcoidales bacterium
CTCAGCCCCCAAGCCAAACTGACCGCCATCGGTAAACCGGGTGCTGGCATTAACATAGACACAGGCAGCGTCCACCTCATTAAGGAAACGCATTGCTGCCTGATATTCCTCGGTAACAATCGCTTCAGAATGCCCTGAACCATAGCACTCAATGTGCTCCAGTGCCTCATCCAGGGAATTGACCACTTTTATCGCCGCCACCAGCGCTAGAAACTCCTTGCCCCAGTCCTCATCGGTAGCCGGAACCAGCTTTAGAGAAGGATATGACTTAAGGATAGACAACGCCCGCTCATCGCAGTGCATCTCCACCCCTGCCTTCGCCCACTCAGCCGCCACCAGAGGCAAATAGCGCTTAGCAATATCAACATGAACCAAAAGGCAATCCAAGGCATTACAAACAGTGGGACGCTGCACCTTGGCATTAAAGGCTATTGCCACTGCCTTATTTACATCAGCGCTCCTATCCACATAGGTATGGCAAACACCGACCCCACCACTGACCACCGGCATGGTGGCATTTTCGGTAACAAATTTTATCAGCCCAGCCCCACCCCGGGGGATAATCAGGTCAATAACGCCGCTCATCTTAAGCAGGTGATTAACCAAGGCGCGGTCGGTATTCTCCACAAACTGCACCGCTCCATCAGGGACTCCAGCCCTGGTTGCCGCCTCTTGAACCACCCCGGCTAGGGCACTATTGGAGTGGATTGCCTCCTTACCACCCCTGAGGATGATGGCGTTGCCCGACTTCAGGCACAGGGCAGAGATATCGATGGTAACATTGGGTCGGCTCTCATAGATGGCGCCAATTACCCCCAGAGGCACCCGCTTTTTCCCTATCAGTAAGCCATTAGGCAAGGTGCGCATATCAAACACCTCACCCACTGGGTCGGGAAGAGCCGCCACTGCCAGCACATCCTGAGCGATGGACTCAATTCGGCTGGCATTCAGCATCAATCGGTCAAGCATAGCTGCGCTCATCCCTGACGCCTCAGCCTCCGTGTAATCAATCTGGTTGGCTGCCAGTATTTTCCCCTTCTTGGCTAAAAGGTCATCTGAAATATTATGTAATGCCTTATTCTTGACCTCTGGGGAAAGGTAAGCCATCCGCCGGGATGCTGCCTTAGCCGCCTTCGCCTTCGCCTCCAGTTCCTCAATCGCCGATTTCATTGTATTAACTCCTCTTTATGTGGTAACCCCATCCCCTGTATCCCCTTCCCCTTGATAAGGGGAAGGGGAATTGGTTATATAAGAGGGGCTTCGCCCCTCTTTAACTCTCCGTGAATTCACTTCACCGCCCTTACTTAAACTTTCTTCTCTGGGCTCTGGTTTCCTTAAGCACCCTCCTATGGTGCTTTTTGCTCATCTTCTTTTTACGCCACTTGAGTACGCTACCCATGTTAACTCGCTTTCCTTCTATAATATTACCAGATTATTCCGGTGCACCACCTCTGAACCGTAGTCGTAGCCAAGGAGACCAGCAATTTCTCTAGAGTGTGCCCCTTTGATAGCCCCGATATCGGCTGAGCTATAGTTGGTTATGCCACAGCCGAGGCGAGACCCTTCAGGACTATAAATATTGACAATATCGCCGCGCTGAAATTTGCCTTCAACCTGCTTAATGCCGGCTGCCAGCAGGCTACGCTTCTGCTTCTTTAGCGCCACGGCTGCCCCTGAATCTACTACCAGCCTCCCTTTGGTGGAAAGACCGCTGAGCATCCAGCGCTTACGACTCTCGAGCCTACTGGTAATTGGCAAGAAACGAGTGCCCACGGCTTCACCGCCAGCCAGTCGCAAAATAACATCCGGCTCCCTGCCATCGGCTATAACCACCGTTACCCCGGAAGCCGTAGCCAGCTTGGCTGCCTCTATCTTGGTAATCATACCACCAGTGCCAAACTTGCTGGGAGTGTCAGCAGCTAGACGTTCAATCTCTGAGTCTATCCTGTCCACCTGTGGAATGAGCCGAGCCTCAGGACTGCGGTGCGGGTCAGCGGTATATAGCCCACCGATATCACTAAGAATCAGCAGCAGGTCAGCATCAACCAGATTGGCTACCATAGCCGATAGATTGTCGTTATCACCGAATTTAGCCTCCTGAATTTCATCCACCGCCACCACATCATTCTCATTAACAATGCATAATACCCTCAGCTCAAGCAGAGCCAGAAGGGTATTGCGGGCGTTGAGATAACCAGCCCGGTCAGCAAGGTCAGCCTTAGTAAGTAAAGCCTGGGCTACAGTGATGCCGTGCTGACTAAACAGTTGCTCATAAGCGTACATCAGGCGACTCTGCCCCACTGAAGCCAGCACCTGCTTAAAGGGGATACCCCTAATCTCCTTGGTCAACCCCAGCTTATGCCTCCCCGAGGCTATGGCTCCCGAAGAAACGACGATGAGTTCCAGTCCCTGATGATGAAGCTGTGCCACCTGGGCGACCAGGCTTGACATTATATCCTGATTCAAATGGTCGCTGCCACCGGTAAGCAGACCGGTGCCAAATTTAGCCACTATTCGGTGATAAAGACCAGCCTTAACCATCTATATAAAACCTGATTAAATTGGCTCCATTATAGCAAGCTGGAGCAGGTTGGGCAAGGAGATTAATTGGAGATTGTTTATTAACCTCACCCCCTTTATCCCCCTCTCCTTCCAAGAGAGGGGGAGGAATAAAAAAGAGGGGGGCGAAGCCCCCCTCTTAAAACTACTTCCCCCCTTCCCCTGAGGGGAAGGGGGTCAGGGAGATGGGGTTACTAGACAAGCTCTTGATTGCCCCATATCCTGTCCTGTGCTAAAATTTATCGGAGGGCTATCCCATCCTGGGCTAGCCCTAGAGGTATTTGGGGGACAAAATGCAGTTAGACCTGACCCAACTATTACATCTGATTGAGGAAATGCCCGCCTACTGCCAGCTTGTCGCCAAGCTACGGCAACCAAATGGTAGCCCCAGGGTCGCCGTGCTTGATGCCGCCAAGCCCTATCTTATGGCTGCTTTATACCATAGTTTAAGAAGACCTATATTTATCGTTACCGCACAGCCTGAAGATGGTAAGAAGCTTTATGAACAAATTTTAACCTGGTGCCGTTCCAATCAGATAAAGCTTCTCCCTGAACCCGATAGCCTGCCCTATCAGCGGGTTGTCTCAGATACCTCTACCGAGCTGGAAAGGCTCCAGGTCCTGTCGGCTCTAGCCAACTTAGAACCGACTGCTGATGCCCCGCTGGTTGTTGCCTCCGCCCCAGCCTTGATGCAGAAAACAACGCCGCATAGTAATTTTACTTCCGCCTCCCACACCATCAAGGAGGGAATGAATATTGAGCCCCTCAAGCTGCTGAGTCAGTGGCAGGCTATGGGCTATAGGGTGGAAAGCATTGTGGAGGTGCCAGGCACTATGAGCCGTCGCGGGGGCATCATTGACATCTACCCGCCCTCCAGTGAGCTACCAGCCAGACTAGAGTTCTACGGTAACACCATAGATAGCATCCGCCTCTTTGACCCGGCAAATCAGCGCTCACAGACCAGAGTGCCATCAATAGCTATTGCCCCAGCCACAGAGGTGCTAACCGCTCCGTCAGACAGCATCCTGAGCTATCTATCCCCGGACGCCCTGCTCATACTTGATGAACCTCTGAAGGTCAAATTAGCCATAGATGACCTAGACGCTAAAGCCAGTGAGCTGCGTACCGAGAAGCTAAAGCAAGGAGAGCTATCGCCTAATTCCCCCAGACCATACTTCACCTGGGACGAGCTAGAGCTGGGAATGAAAGGCAGGCAATGCCTGAAACTCACCGCCTGGGATATTGCCGGCGAGGAACAAAAATATGAGTTAAACTTCACCTCCACCCCCGCCTATGCCGGACAGCTACCCATGTTTATTAAAAAAGCCAAGCAACTGCTAAATCAAAGACGCCGGCTTATCCTCGTCAGCCATCAGGCAGCCAGGTTATCGGAGCTGCTTGACGAAGAGGACATCATCGCTGCCCCGATTACTGAAATCAAACAGATACCTCCACCCGGCTCGCTGAGCCTAATCCAGGGTTCACTGGCTGAGGGCTGGGTTTTAAATGACACCTACCTGTTTACCGATAATGAAATCTTCGGCTTTATCAAACAACGGCGGCTATTTAAGAAACGCCCGGTGCCACACCAAAAACTGCTTATCGAGCTAATCCCCGGCGACTATGTAGTCCATATTGAGCACGGCATTGCTAGGTTTGCCGGCGTTACCACCATGCGCACCGACCACACCGAAAAGGAATATCTGGTCCTGCAATATGCCGCCGGTGATAAGCTTTATGTCCCTACTGACCAGATAGACCGGGTCAACCGCTATATCGGAGCCAGTGAACGACCGCCGGTGTTAAGCCGACTGGGCACTCAGGAATGGACACGAACCAAGCAAAGAGCCAGGGAGGCGGTAGAAGATATTGCCCAGGAGCTATTAGCCCTTTACGCTACGCGGGAGGTGGTGCCCGGCTTTGCCTTCTCCCCCGACACCGTGTGGCAACAGGAGCTTGAGGCGTCTTTCCCCTATGTTGAGACCCCCGACCAGATTAAGGCTCAGCAAAAGGTAAAAGCGGATATGGAGAAAGCCAAGCCGATGGACAGGCTGGTCTGCGGCGATGTCGGCTACGGTAAGACCGAGGTAGCCATTCGGGCTGCCTTCAAGGCAGTGCTGGATGGCAAGCAGGTAGCAGTGCTGGTGCCAACTACGGTGCTCGCTGAGCAACACTTTGCCACCTTCAGCCAGAGGCTGGAGGCTTTCCCGTTAAGGATTGAGGTATTAAGCCGGTTCAGGACAGAAAAGGAGCAGCAGGCTATCCTTGACGGGCTGGCTAACGGAAGCATAGACATCTGCATTGGCACCCACCGGCTAATACAAAAGGACGTCAGCTTCAAAGACCTCGGGCTGGTAATCATTGATGAAGAGCAGCGCTTCGGCGTCGCCCATAAGGAGCACCTCAAGCAGATGAGGCAGGAGGTAGATGTCCTTACCCTCAGCGCCACCCCCATCCCCCGCACCCTCCACATGTCCCTGGTCGGGGTGAGGGATATGAGCACCATGGAGACTCCCCCTGAAGACCGCCTGCCTATCAAGACCTATGTTGCCGAATATGATGGCCGGCTTATCCGAGAAGCCATACTCAGGGAACTGGAGCGAAACGGGCAGGTCTTCTTTGTCCACAATCGGGTCCAGAGCATTGCCTTCGTCGCCAGTAAGCTCCAGTCGCTGGTGCCTGAGGCTAAGCTCGCCATTGCCCATGGTCAGATGCCAGAGGCTGAATTGGAGGAGGTAATGGCTGACTTCACCCAGGGCAAAAGCGACATCCTGGTCTGCACCACCATTATTGAATCGGGGCTGGATATGCCCAATGTTAACACCCTGATTGTTAACCAGGCCGATAGATTTGGTTTGACCCAGCTTTACCAGCTCCGGGGCAGGGTCGGTCGTGGCGCCAACCTCGCCTATGCCTATTTCCTCTATGAAGGGGGGAAGCAATTGACCCATACCGCTGAGAAGCGGCTAAAGACTATATTTGAAGCCACCGAGCTTGGCGCTGGCTTTGGCATCGCCCTCAAAGACCTTGAGATTAGAGGCGCCGGAACCCTGCTCGGGGTAAAACAGAGCGGGCACATCACCGCCGTTGGCTTTAATCTGTATTGCCGACTGCTGGCAGATGCGGTAGAGGAGCAGAAAGCCAGACAGGCTGGCGCTAAAGTAACCAAGCCATCTCGCCTGCCACCCCCGACCATAGACCTCCCCCTGCGTGCCTACATCCCTGAAGACTATGTCCCCGACCTGAATACCCGGCTGGCCCTCTACCAGCGGCTGGTAAAGGTGGACAATGCTGAGCTAATAAACGACTTAGCCCAAGAATTTGGCGACCGCTTTGGCGCATTGCCGATAGAGGTCAGAAACCTACTGTACGCACTCAGAATCAAAATTCTGGCGGGTAAAGCCAGGATTGAGTCCATTGATATTGAGGACAGGCAAATTGTTGTCAGGCGCTTCACGGGCATGCCCTTTGATAGGCAGAAACTGGAGCCTCTGGCTAGAGATGGCATAAAGCTCGGCTTAACCCAAATTTACCTCTCCCCCAAACGCCTCGGCAA
>CAYQQD010000047.1:0-1887 GCA_964419575.1 uncultured Dehalococcoidales bacterium
GTCTCTGAGAGGACAGCCACTAAGGCTAAAACTATCATTAGTGCCCAACTTTTCTTCATTTATCTTCTCTCCTATATATCATATGTACGTTTCGGCAAGGTCAAAGTAGCTCCTGGCAGTAGATAGAGCCCTTGCCTTTTCCTCCTCTGAGATATGGGGGTCGTCAAGCTTGAAGCTCTCCACCTTCCCCCGCACATAAGCCCGGTAGCACTTATAGAAATTAAGCAGCTTGAGTAGTTCTCTATCTCGGCTCCGAACCACATAAGCGTTAACAAAGCAGCGTGATAGGTCAGCCTGCCGGTAGTGGTCTAAGTCCATAGCCAGGAAGGCAACCTCTGAGGCTATATCACAATATCTAAACCGGTCATTAAATTCTATACAATCATAGATGCAGATGTCATCAGTGAAGCAAATATGGGCGGCATGAAGGTCTCCATGGCAGTCCCTTATCCTGCCCCCTGCCACCCGCTTATGGAATAGAGGAGTATTTTCTATCATAAAGGCATGGGTGTAGTTGGTGATATTGAGATACGTATCTCGAGAGATAGTGTTGCCGATATATTTTTCGGTCTGGGTGAAGTTCTCCTCGGTATTTTGAGTAATAGCATCAAGGCTACCAAAGGTGCTGATAGTGGCATTGGTCTCAGCCCTGTGGTGGAAGTCTACCAGCTTTCGTGCCAGGCTAATTACCATTTCTGGTGACACCTTATTATTAGTCAGTAGCACATCCATCATAGCCTCTTGGGGAAGGCGACGCATCTTAACTGCATACTCTATGGCTTTACCCTGACCGCCTATTGAGAAATTATTTTTGTCTCGGGTTATTGGCACTACGCTTAGATAGACGTCAGGACAGAGGCGCCGGTTGAGTTCAATTTCCCGGTAGCAGTAGAACTGGCGTTTTTCCAGGGTGGTATAGTCCAGATAGCCCAGATTTACCGGCTTTTTTACCTTATAGACATAGTTATTGGTCAGGAAAACAAAAGACATCTGAGTTTGTGCCAGCTCTATCTGTTGCGGATATTCGGGATAGGCTTTCGGTTCTAGCAGGGCTTGAACTAATTCTGGTAGCTTCGCCGTCACCCCTTCTCCTCCATTCAAGCCTTCTTTTAAGGGTTCACCCATTGTCTAATATGGCCCTTAACTCTTATAACGTGGCTTAGTAATACTAAAATAGTCATCGCCAGAACAGGGAAGAATTGCTGAGGGTCAAAGAAATAAATGGGAACCAGAGCAATAGCTATTCCAGCCACCCTCCCCGCCACCTGACCACCAATTACTGAAAATATATCAGAAAAATTCTTCCATTTTGCTTTTCCGGTTAGAATGTACTGAGCGGTAAAGATTGAAACAACGAGAGTCCCGCCCCAAATCCCCAACAAAGGGGGGTTTAAGCCAAGCAAGCCCCCCATCAAAGTGGCTAGTCCCCTTCCTCCAGCTTTGAATCTAAAGTAGAAGGGATAATTATGACCCACAATGACAAAAGAGCTGGCTATTATCAGGGCTATTGGCTGGTTATACCCCAGGAAGCCTAGCCATCTAGCCACAAAGATGGCTAATGACCCTTTCCCCATATCGCCTAGATATGTTAGGACTAGCCCGCTTATGGCTAGCTTCCTTGACCTATTGCTTTTTATTATGCCATAGGCGTTCATCGTGCCCACATTACGTGAGCCTTCATACCTGATATCCTTCCCGGTCATTCCCTTGGTTACTAGATAAGGGGTAGGGAAGGAACCGGTGATATAGGCAATAGCCGCAATCAAAATTAGCCAGGTGTTGCTTTCTATTCTCATAAGCATAATCAAAACCTCTAATTTGAGCTTGGGTCAACTTCCAGCCAAGCTAATATCTCTTCCAGCACTCGATGGTGGTTGGCTCTGGTTA
>CAYQQD010000047.1:1987-6100 GCA_964419575.1 uncultured Dehalococcoidales bacterium
CTTACCCGGTATGGGCTGCGGATGTCCACGTGAGCCAGTATAGTATGCTGACCATCCAAGGTGACTAACCTGAAGCCTTCCCTTACCCCTCCGCTTCGTATTTCTTCGGTGTAGAAACCGCCAGCTTTACCTCTCATACCGGCTACGGCTTGTTTGATAAGGCTGGTTTTACCTGTCCCCGGTCTGCCGGTGAGCAGATAGACTTGCTTTGTAGCTTTTGCCATCATGGGCTATCCGCTAGAGCTCTCCGCTTTCCTTTTTAACTCCAGCTTCTTTTTCTTACGCCGATGTTTAAGGTTGGCTACCCTTTTCCTCTTGTTCATACTTAGTAATATAACCTAAATCAGCCTTTCCTGCCACTTCTGGCTTTGAAGACTTCAACAAACTTGGCGATGGAGCGGTCGTAGGTCTTCTCTACCTCCGGAGGAAAGACACAGCCGGGAAGCTCATCAAACTCCAGGTGGTAGGAAATGCAGTCACAGCACTTACCCTTTCTGGAGCAAGGCTCGTAGGTGCAGGTGCATTTTACCTTATTAGCATCAATCTGGCATTCCATTGGTAAATCTTCTCCTCCCGATGAATCCTTCATTAGGGTGTCTAAGAGGGGCGAAGCCCCTCTTTTCAATATTCCCTCCCCCTCTCCTTTGAAGGAGAGGGGGATAAAGGGGGTGAGGATGGTAAATGATCTTACATATAGCGCTTTCTTATTCTTGTGGACAGCCCAGCTAGTAGCTCCAGGACCCGGCTGGCTGCCTCCTCAGTAGCCATAGCGCCTAGCCCACAGCTTGGGGTTAGCAGTCCCTGCTCTATCAGTGGCTTGAAGCGGATGCCCTTTCTGGTAAACGGCGCCATTGCTTCCTCTAGGCGGTCATTGAGACTGGCTACCGATTCTTTAGCCAGCGATTGTTCATCATTGGGGACAACCCCCCAGGCAATAACCCCCCCTCTATCCAGGAATTTTTTCACTTCGGCAGGATAAAGGCTCAGTGACTGAGCATAGTTGTAGGCGTCATAGCTGATAATGTCAGCACTGGTGCCCAGCAAAACTGACCAGTCGGTATTGCCACAGCAGTGGACTCCTTTCAGTTGGCTAATCCCGCCGAAGACCTCTTCTAGCAGGCTGATAACCCTTTCCTTGGATAGTAAGAGACCGACCGAGCCAAAGGCAGCCATATATGGCTCATCAACAAAGATAATGGTGTTTTTTGTCATTCGGCTTAGCTTCTTCTCCTGCCAGCTTGCTTTCAGCCTGAGCAACTTCGCCACGGCATCACCCAGGACATCATCATAGATTATAGACCGTCTATTTTCATCGGTAACGGTCAGCCCCCAGGTGACCGGTCCGGTTATCTGCCCCTTTACTGCCACGGGTGATAGATTTTCCAGGTTTAGGAAGCTATAAAGGCCGGCGGCACATTCCGGGCTAATCGGGTATTTATTAATATCGTTCTCTAAGTAAGCAGCATAAAGCTCCTCCAGCGGCTTATCTAGGTCTTGGGAGCGGTCTATATAGATTCTGTTTTCCTCAACTACTACTCCAGGGAAGCCCTGGCTGAACTGTACACACATGTTTTCTAGGAAGGAACGCTTGGGTAACTGAGGCCAGGCTGGGATGTCTTTAAGGTAGTGGATAATATCTGAGCATGCTGCCTGTGGGTCGGTATGGGGCATACTGCCAATAATCGTCGGCAGGCAACCAAATTCTACATTGGGCATCACCTGCCTCCTTCAAGATATTTCCCGATTAGCAGGTCAAGCCGTTTCTTCTGCTCCTCGGGTATCAGCTCTGGGGCAGTAACGATAGCTGTCTTTAAAGCGGTGGCACAGTCACAGTTGCGCTTTTCGGGTATTCTGGTAACTGCCAGCGTGATAATCTTCTTGGCGGTATCAATGCTCTGGCGCAGGACGTTGAAGACAACATCTATGGTAACCGGCTGGCTTTGCCTACGCCAGCAGTCGTAGTCGCTAACGCAGGCAATGATAGCGTAGCAGAGCTCTGCCTCTCGGGCTAATTTGGCTTCAGGCAGGGCGGTCATGCCGATAATGTCCGCCCCCCACGAGCGGTAGAGTTGTGATTCAGCCCGGGTGGAGAAGGCAGGACCTTCTACGGTTATATAGGTGCCTCTGGGGTGGACCTTAGCCCCCACCTCCCCGGCGGCGTGGTATAGAATCTGGCTCAGCACCGGGCAGAAGGGCTCGGCAAATGAGATATGGGCGACAATGCCCTCGCCGAAGAAGGAATTAACCCGACTTCGGGTGCGGTCTAGTAGCTGGTCAGGGATAACCAGGTCGCCGGGCTTAATCTCAGGCTTGAAGCTACCGGCTGAGCAAATAGCGATGATGTGTTCCACCCCCAACGACTTCAGGGCATAGATATTAGCCCGCACTGGGATTTCAGTCGGCGAGATGCGGTGCCCCTTACCGTGCCTGGGCAAAAATGCCACCCCCACCCCCTCCAGCCTGCCGATAGTAATAGCATCACTCGGCTTACCAAAGGGCGTATCTATCTCGACCTCTTCTATATCAGTCAGCCCCTCGATATCATACAGCCCCGTCCCCCCAATCACCCCAACCTTCGCCTTCGGCATTAGGTGCCTCCTTTTTCAGTGATGTCAATAAAGTATTGACAAATGTCATATTATATGTTATATAATAATTAATTCGATTATATCGAAGGTGGATGGCCCGTGAAGGGCTAGCGTGAAAGGATCAGGTAATTACCTGGTCTTTTCATTTTAAGGTAAGAAAACTTTCCCATAACCTTTTATCCTTTCTTCATACACTTGCCGATTATACTTTGCCTGAATGTACTGGCAGATTTGCTTACCGAAGTTATCCCTAGGGTCATTAATCCTTTGCTCCTCAATCAAGATTTCCTGTTTACTTGGATGAACTAGAAGGTCAGCAAGTTGCAGCCCAGCAATGTTCTTGAACTTAGGCTTCAGTTTAATCTCTGAGCTGGTGAGCGCTTGCTGGAAGAATTTGGGGTCTCGATGCCCAGAGCCATCTGTGTAAAGTCTCTGGTATGCTTTCTTCAGGCGTTGGTCTTCAGTCCCACCTCGGCTCTCAGCCAGAACGTCACCTTGTGTATTGTAGAAATTCAAAAAGCCACAATACCTCTCAAGAAGACAAGTTAAGCAGTAGTGGTAAGGGTGATAAGCAGCCTCACCATATCGTTCAAAATGAGCGTTCTTATCAATAACTACTGTGATAATTTGGTAGTCTTGCTCCTTGATGAATCGCAGTAAATCTTCGTTGAAAGCTCGTTCTCTTTCCGGATCTCTCAGTCTCCAAAAGGGGCCTGTTCGGTTTATAATGTCCTCTCGGTGCAGGATTACAGGCTCATCAGGGTTGTATGGGAAATGCTTTTGCTTTAACTTTTCCATTTCTGGCTGGAAGGTAGTGCGGTAATACTCGCTTTCTATAAATACGCCGATAAGTCCTAGATATCTTTTGGCGGGGTCTTCTGACTTGTGAAAAGTATGGTCTCCAGACTCATCCACATACAGACGGTATCGCTTCATTAAAACTCCTGTCTTGAAATACCCCTCAGCCCCTCCCCATATGGTTCTTTTATTATACCTCTTTCGGTGATGATGGCGGTTATGTACTGGCTAGGGGTAATATCAAAGGCGGGGTTGGCGGCTTGAGTGCCTTCGGGAGCAATGCTTACCCCTTGAATTTGGGTCACTTCTTCCGGGCTGCGCTCTTCGATAGGGATTTGATACCCACTGTGTAGGGACAGGTCAATGGTGGAGGTGGGGGCGGCAACGTAGAATGGGATTCCGTGCGCATTGGCCAGCACTGCCAGCGTGTAGGTGCCTATCTTGTTGGCGGTGTAGCCATTGGCGGCAATCCGGTCGGCGCCAACAATGACGCAGTCAACCTCCCTCTGACTTATAAAGTAGCCAGCCATTGAGTCGGTGATGAGGGTAAACGGAATATTAGCCTTCTTTAGCTCCCAGGCGGTAAGGCGTGCTCCCTGGAGGAGGGGGCGGGTCTCGGTGGCAAGAACTTTTATATTCTTGCCTTGCTCTTTTGCCTGCTTAATTACGCCCAGGGCAGTGCCATAGCCACCGGTAGCTAGAGCCCCGGTATTACAGTGGGTCAGGA
>CAYQQD010000048.1:0-6083 GCA_964419575.1 uncultured Dehalococcoidales bacterium
GACACCCAGTTCATCATCACCAACCCCAACTGCGACAAGGACCTGAAGATAGAGTGGGTCGCCCTCATCGCCGGTGAGGATACGGAGGAGTGGGATGCTGAGGAGGTTATCTTTGAGGGAGCACCCCCTCCTGAGGAGGGAATACTTAGCCCGCATGAGGTGGTGCAGGTCAGCCTTGCCGAGCTCCTCTACATGATGGTTAAGCATGATGAGCCGGATGACAATGAACTCTACTACTTCATAGCTGACCAAGAGCTCAATAAGTACACCCTGGAGGTAACCTGGAGCGGGGCTTCCTGGTCGTGGTGGTCGGGTTGGGGTAAGCTTCGCCCGCTTACCGGCTGGCAGAAGGAAAAGTGCTGGTCTGTGTTCCAGTGGGATGGTGGCTTTCCTGCCTTTTCTATCTCCGAGGCAGAGATGCAGCTCTTCCCCAGCCGTGTTCGCTTCACACCTCCTGAGTGGTGGCACCCGCCCATATAGAGCCATATAGGGGCTAGTATATTCGGCGGTTAGCCTAAGATTGGGGGCGGTGGAATTTACCGCCCCCTGAGATGGTCGTAAGCCTGGGCTTGTAGTTAATTGTGTCTGTAGCCATGGAGCCGTGTCATTTTGACACGGCTCCACTTTTTATTATACTATCTGGACTTGGGGAAGTGCTGGAACTGGCAGACAGGCGTGGCTTAGGACCACGTGCCGTAAGGCGTCGGGGTTCGAGTCCCCGCTTCCCCAGTCTTCTATAGTTTCTGATTTGAAGAAAAATTAGACCATCGCCTAGTGGCTAACGGGTAACAGGGGAGGGGTAAGTACGAGTTTTACGTATGAAGCCCATAATACCTTGTGGTGCGGCTAACATTATGCTGACCAGTATTATGCCCTAACTCTGCCATCGTTTTAAAAGAAGTAGATGGGTCTATAATCGCTGAAATAATTCCTGAACTATGCGACGAGTGTTGCGAATGCATCGAGTTCTGCCTGAGGGGGGCAATTAAGCAAGCTTAAGCCGCGCTAAAAGTAATTGAATGCGTATTCCGCAGATCGTAGGTGACAAGTGAAGACCGAAATCCTGTCTCAGGGCCGTTGTGGTGACTTTGCCAAAAAGGTCAAGGAAATTAGCAGAGAGGACATCCTCTTATGCTATCAGTGTGGCATGTGCTCGGCAGGCTGTCCTATCGCTTTTGCCATGGATATCCTGCCTAATCAAATTATCCAATTGGTGCGGCTAGGGCTAGAGGAGGACATCGCTAAATCCAGGACTATCTGGCTCTGCGCTTCGTGTCTAACCTGTTCGGTTCGTTGTCCTAGAGGATTGGACCTGGCAAAGGTGATGGAGGCGCTGAGGCTTATTAGCTTGAGGAAGAATATCGATTATATCAGATTAGCAGAGATTTCCCATGATGCCCTGGCTGAACTTCCTCAGATAGTTTTAGTCAGTAGCTTCAGGAAACACACTGCTTGAGGGAAAGATGGAATTAAGTTACTACCCAGGGTGCACCCTAAAGACCAAAGCCAGGAATTTCGAGGACTCGGCTATCGCTTTCATGACAGCTTTAGGTATCAACCTGAAGGAGATTACTCGCTGGAATTGTTGTGGCGCAGTATATTCCCTAGCCGACGATGATTTAATACACCAGTTAGCTCCGGTTCGTGACCTCATCCGGGTGAAGGAGCAGGGACAAGACAAGGTGGTAGCCTTGTGTTCCCTTTGCTTTAACACCCTTAAGAGAGCTAATCTGCTAATGAGAAATGACGCAGAAAAGAGAAAAACGCTCAACAGTTTTATGGATGACGAGATAGACTATAACGGGGAGGTAGAGGTAGTTCATCTTCTAGAGGTGTTAAGAGACGATATAGGTTGGAAAACGCTCTCCGACAGGCTAAAGGTCCCTCTTAAGCACTTAAAGTTGGCCCCCTATTATGGCTGTACCCTGTTGCGGCCTCAAGAAGTGGCCATAGATCAGGTGGAAAGACCAACCATACTTCACCAGCTTCTTCAAGCCCTGGGTGCTGAGCTAATAGATTTCCCCTTCGCCACTAAATGCTGTAGTTCCTTTCAAGCAGTAGGCAATCGAGAAGTAGCCTTAGAGTCTGCCTGGAACATTTTAAGCTCGGCGGTAAGCTGGCAAGCTGAGGCTTTAGTTGTTAGCTGCCCTCTATGCGACTTCAATTTGGCGGGAAAGCAAGAGGAAATAAAGCAAAAATATCGTGAGTTCAAAGGAATCCCGACACTGTATTTCACCCAACTTTTGGCTTTGGCTTTAGGGCTCGATCGCAAGGTATGCCACTTCGAGCTAAATTATCAGGATCCACAGCCGCTCCTGGAAAGCAAGGGTTTGCTCTGAGGTGTGAATATGGAGAGAAGAATAGGAGTATATATCTGCCACTGTGGGTTGAATATCGCTGGCACAGTCAATGTGGCGGAAGTAGCCAGATATGCCGGGACGCTGGATTCAGTGGTTATTTCTCGCGATTACGGATATTTGTGCTCTGATATTGGACAGGGACTAATCAAAAAGGACATTAAGGAGCTAGGACTCAATCGTGTGGTGGTTGCTGCCTGCTCACCAAGGATGCACGAGCTTACCTTCCGTAATGCTTGCCAGGATGCCGGACTAAATCCTTATTTATACGAGCATGCCAACATCAGGGAACAATGTTCCTGGCCTCATACAGATAGAGAGCTGGCGACAAATAAAGCCAAGGCTCTCACCCATGCTGCAGTAAGAAGGGTTTACTATCATGAGCCTCTGGAGGTTAAGGAAGCTCCGGTTAACCCCAATGTCTTGGTTGTAGGCGGGGGTATTGCCGGCATTCAAGCTGCTTTGGATATCGCCAATGGCGAGCACAAGGTCTATCTGGTGGAAAGAGAGCCATCCATCGGCGGGCACATGATCCAGCTTGATAGAACCTTCCCCACTCTCGATTGCTCTGAATGTATCCTCACTCCGAAGATGACCGAAGTCAGGCAGCATCCGTTTATTAACCTTCTAGCCTATAGTGAGGTGGAGGCGGTCTCAGGCTTCGTGGGTGATTTTAAGGTAAAGGTTAGGAAGAAGGCACGCTTTGTGGATGAGAACAAATGCACTGGCTGCGGTGTCTGTGAGCAAAAGTGTCCCTGGAAAACGGATAGCGAGTTTGAGGCAGGCTTGGCGAAGAGAAAGGCGATTTATATTCCCTTTCCCCAAGCTGTCCCCAATGTTGCTACCATCGATAAACAGCTTTGTGTTTACTTCAAAACGGGAAAGTGTCGAGCATGTGAGAAGTTCTGCGATGCCGGGGCAGTAGATTTTAGTCAGGTCGATCAAATCATCGAAGTCGAGGTGGGCTCGATTATCATAGCCACTGGCTACGATATCTTCGACCCTAGGCTCATGCCTCAATATGGATATGGAAGGTACGACAACATATTAACTGGGCTCGAGTTTGAGAGGATGACCTCTGCTGGGGGACCCACCGGGGGCAGGGTCTTGCTCAAAAGTGGCAAAGAACCAGAGAGTGTAGCTATCGTACATTGTGTGGGCAGCCGAGATAAGAACTATCACGAATACTGCTCCAGGGTCTGTTGTATGTATGGACTTAAATATGCTCACCTGTTACGAGAGCTTACCAAGGCTGAAGTATATGAAATGTATATTGATATGCGCAGCTTTGGCGAAGGCTATGAAGAATTCTATGAGCGCATTTCAAAGGAGGGAGTCAATTTCATACGGGGCAAGGTGGCGGAGATTGCCGCTGACCCTGTAGATGGGAAGCTTATTGTCTCCTGTGCCGATACCGTGATAGGCAAGGCATTGAGGGTCTCAGTTGATATGGTAATCCTATGTCCCGCCTTAAAAGCCCGCTCTGACACAGAACAAGTTGCCAAGACCTTTACCATCAACCGGAGAGCGGACGGCTTCTTCCTAGAGCGGCACGTCAAGCTAGACCCGGTAGCCACCCCAACCGATGGGATTTTCATCGCTGGTTGCTGTGAAGGTCCCAAGGATATCCCTGATACCGTGGCTCAAGCTTCAGCAGCCGCATCAAAGGTTTTATCCCTGATAAGCAAAGGGAGGATTACCCTTGAGTCGGCTATAGCCACTGTAGATGAGACTCGATGTTTAGGTTGTGGACGGTGCGAGGAGACATGCAATTTTCATGCCCCTAAGGTCGTCGCTAAGAATGGAGTCATGGTTTCCGAGATAAATGAGACCTTATGCAAGGGCTGCGGAGCCTGTGCCGTTGTCTGCCCCTCAGGGGCTATGTCGATTAGGCATTTTACTCGTCAACAAGTAACCAGTATGGTCGAGGCTCTAACGGAGGCGTAACGTGGCTGAATTTGAACCAAAGATTATAGCCTTCGCTTGCAACTGGTGCACCTATGCTGCCGCCGATTTAGCTGGAACAAGTCGCATCCATTACCCTCACAATGTCCGTGTGGTGAGGGTAATGTGCAGCGGGATGGTAGACCCTAGCTATGTCCTGAGAGCCTTTGAGAAAGGTGCTGATGGGGTTATAGTTGCCGGCTGCCATCATGTAGATTGTCACTACATTGATGGTCCGGTGAAGTGTGACGCCATGTTTGCCAGGTTAAAGAGGCTGGTTCATACGCTTGGCTTAGAGGATGAGCGCTTAAGGCGTGAACTGATTTCCACATCTGAGGGAGTAATATTTGTTCAGGTAGTCCAGGAGATGGTGGAGCTACTCAAGAAATTGGGTCCTTCACCATTTAGAATTGAAACGAGGGTATAGCACGAATCTAGAAGATATTATTCAAGATACCAAAGCCTATTATTGTTTAGAGTGTGGCAAGTGTTCTAGCTTGTGCCCTATTGCCAGGCATGACCCGTTATATTCGCCACGAGCCATGGTAGAGAATGCCTTGCTCCGTCTGGAGGAGGAGATAGTCTACAATAAAAGGCTCTTCTCCTGTCTCACTTGCTATGCTTGTCAGCTTAAATGCCCCTCAGATGTAGATTATTCTGCCTTCATTCAGAAAGCACGGGCTTTAGCCACTACCGCCGGGCAACTGGGGGATTATGCCCATGCGGGTGCCCTGCAATCCATCGTTAAGCTTATGGCAAGGTCACCGCTTAATCAGCACCGATTGGAGTGGCTTAACAAGAAGGACAGATATCACACCTCAGAGAAGAGCGAGGTCATGCTGTTCATAGGTTGTTCCCCTTATTTTGAGCCCGTTTTTGATGACATACCGGTGAAAACCATTGACATCGCCACGGCAAGCTTGAAGGTTCTCAATTCCTTAGGCATAGAGCCTTTGGTGCATCCTGATGAGAGGTGCTGCGGGCACGATGCTCTGTGGCTGGGGGATGTAGAGACCTTTAAGAAGCTGGCAGAGCATAATGCGGCGATTGTAAGGGACAGCGGAGTGAAGAAAGTTATCTTCTTCTGCCCTGAATGCTATCGTACCTTTAAGTTGGATTATCCTAAGTATGTGAAGCTAGATTGTGAGGTTATGCATATATCTGAACTCTTGGCTCAGAGACTGGAAACAAACGGCTTACGCTTTAACGAGGTCAAAAAGAAGGTCACCTATCAAGACCCTTGCCGCTTAGGGAGGCATCTGGGGATTTATGAAGTTCCCAGGAAGGTGCTCTCTGCCATCCCAGGGATAGAACTTATAGAGATGGAACACAGCAGGGAGGAATCCATCTGTTGTGGCACAAGCTGCTTCACCAATTGTGATTCATACTCCAAGCAAGTAAGGGTGGAGAGATTGCTTGAGGCTAAAGCCACCGGTGCCGAGTCCTTAATCACCTCCTGCCCTAAATGTCAAACTCACTTCAGATGTGCTATGGTGAACAAGGGGGAGGAGAAGGGTCCTGATATAGCGATTGAGGTTATGGATTTGGTTAATCTGGTAGCCAGTGCCATGGGAGGCTAAGCAAGAATGGATGGCGAAAATGGACGCGAGTCAGTGTTAGTAATTGGTGGTGGGATAGCCGGCATTCAAGCCTCGCTCGATCTGGCTAATATGGGGTTTAAGGTATATTTGGTGGAAAAGTCACCCAGCATCGGGGGCATGATGGCGCAACTAGACAAGACCTTCCCCACCAATGATTGTGCCATGTGCATTCTCGCCCCCA
>CAYQQD010000049.1:0-6039 GCA_964419575.1 uncultured Dehalococcoidales bacterium
GCTGCCGAGCCTGGATTCGAACCAGGGCTAGAGGATCCAAAGTCCTCTGTGCTACCACTACACAACTCGGCAATCCGTCTCTTAAATTATACCACTTTTGGTGCCGAAGGTCGGGCTCGAACCGACATGGAGGTCGCCCTCCAACAGTTTTTGAGACTGTCGCGTCTGCCTATTCCGCCACTTCGGCATAAGCGGAAGACGAGATTCGAACTCGCGACCTCTTCCTTGGCAAGGAAGCATTCTACCGCTGAACTACTTCCGCCCTTATGGTGCCGAGGCCCAGAATCGAACTGGGGACACGCGGATTTTCAGTCCGCTGCTCTACCGACTGAGCTACCTCGGCACAAAGATTATTGTAGCTACTGGCAATAGGGGTGTCAAGCAACTTCCGCTTGCTGGCAAGCTAGTTCTTCAGTCGAGCCCAGAGCCGGGCTCAATTTTCCCTTCGCCTAGAAAGCTGTGTCGTGATATAATATCTATTGAAGCTTAATGGGAGGGTTGAAATGGCTTTTTCGCACGAGACTGTGCAACAAGCTTGGGAAAGGCAAGGTGGTCGTTGCGCTGCCTGCGGTAAGGTGCTCCACTGGACTAACCGGGATTTGGGAGAATGTGGAGCGTGGCATCCTCATCACATATTGCCACAAAACCAGAAAGGGGCTGACCATCTTAACAATTGTGCGATATTGTGCATAAACTATCCCAACTGCCATTTGAACGTCGGGCACGGTGGAGATTGGACTAAGCAGGCTCCGCTTAGCAAAACCAGCCTTCCATACCTACGTTTTGGCGAGCCTTTTCACCGGGTACCGCGTCCGCCAGGCAGACCGCCTTGGCGCCCTTTTTAAGTAGCTTAGTAGGCAAAATTGACCGGCTAATCATAGTTCATTATACTGTTAGCTCCTGAAATGTAGACCGTACACATAGCATCGCAAATCTAGTAACACAGGCATTGACAACGTCTGGCAAAAGGTCTAAATTCAAGTCCTAACGCCGACGGCATGAGTGCCCGGCTAACTCACCTCAACATAGAAATCAGAAAGGTACACAAGGAGGCAACAAGATTGGGTAGACTGGACAATAAAGTGGTAATTATCACTGGGGCTGGCTCTGGAATGGGAAAGGCGACTGCGGTTCTTTTCGCCAAAGAAGGGGCAAAAGTGGTTGCCGTTGATATCGCTACTGACACTGGAGAGGAAACGGCCAAGGTAATCAGACAGGGTGGAGGTGAAGCCATATTTGTTAACACCGATGTCTCCAAAACACAGGATGTTAAAGAGATGGTCAAGGCAGCTATTGATACCTACGGGAGATTGGACATTCTGGTGAATTGCGCTGGTATTGCCAAGGAGGAAGTCTCAACTGTAGATTGCCATGAGGAGGTTTTCAATGAGGTTATCGCCACCAATCTAAATGGTGTCTGGCTGGGAATGAAGTATGGTATCCCCGAGATGCTCAAGGCAGGGGGAGGCTCCATCGTGAATTTCGCCTCAATAGCGGCGCTTGAAGCCTATGTTGGTATACCGGCTTATTCTGCTTCCAAAGGAGCAGTAATATCGTTATCGAGGGCGGCGGCTATTGAGTATGCCCCAAAAAATATTCGGATTAACTGTGTGGCACCAGGTCATATTGCCACACCAATGTTACTCGGCACTTGGTCGCCAGAGGTGCTTAAACGCTTTAAGGGTATAGCACCTCAAGGTCGGCTGGGTGAACCAGAGGAGGTGGCTCGGGTAGTCTTGTTTTTGGCTTCTGATGAATCTTCACACATCACCGGTCAGACGGTGGTTATCGATGGTGGTGTTACCGCCCGTATCCCATAAGCGATAGTACCCAAATAACCAAGAGGTTCAATACCTGGTAGAACTTCAAGCCATCCTTAGACCGTTCCAGTTGGTGGCGAGGCATTGGCAAGAGCGTTGGGCGCGATAATGTGTCATAGCAGTAGAGGAGGAGCAAGAGGATGGGAGCAAGGTATCGCAAAGGGCAAAAAGTAAGAGTGCTTTCAGTAAGAAACAAGTATGCCAAGGCTAAAGATTCTAACATCGAGCAGTATGAGTTTGAAGTAGGGACGATTGTAGACAATTACTGGATTGAAAGTCTCACATATGGGCAGGTAGCCCCGGGTGCTGACATTCTTCCAAGAGGTTATATTTACAAAGTGCGTATGGATAAAGATGATGGTGAAATTGCGATAGAGGAATCTGCCCTAGAACCCGTCACTGACTGACGATGGACTCTTGTCCTGGCAACCACTACTAACCAACAACTAGTTTACCCTGACAGACTAGCCCCAAACCTTACCGACCCAGTATATTTCTTTCTACCATGCTGTAGATTTCCATCGACCTAGCCTCTTAATGTGGAGTGAACCTACACTTCTCCTAGCCAGTATACGGGGAAAGTTCTCTAAAAGTATTTCCTTTCCCTTTCATACGGAGGCACTTGACACCAGAATAAATCTAGCATAAGATAATATCGCATTACAATATCGGGGGGCGTCATCATGCTGGATAGGGAATTTTTCTTAGGATTCATAAAGATTCACATCCTGTACCACGCTTCAAAAGAACCAATCTTCGGCGTAGAAATAGCTACGGAGCTAGCTAGGCATGGTTATAGCATCAGCCCGGGTACTCTATACCCGATACTGCATCGCCTGGAAAAAGAAGGCTATATGGAAAGTAGCTCAAGGGTGGTTAATGGCAGGGTGAGGAAATACTATCAGGCTACTGCCGAAGGGAAGCTGGTGCTGGAGCAGTCCAAGAAAAAAATCAGGGAACTGGTCACCGAGGTAATTAAGGAAAAGTAGTTGATAAAATCATTAAATACTGATACCAGTGGCAAGAGAATCCGGGGGCTTAACCCCAATATATTCTTCCTGGGTATAGTCAGCTTCCTGACTGACGTCTCAACCGAGATGATTTTTACCCTTGTCCCCCTATTTTTGTCTAACGTGCTCGGGGCAACTACTACCATCATCGGTCTTATTGGTGGGCTGTCGGAGAGCGCCGACGCTACCTTCAGAATATTCAGTGGCTGGCTCAGTGATCGAATCGGCAAGCGAAAGCTCCTGGCAGTAGCCGGCTACAGTATTTCTACGATAGCTAAGCCTTTCATGTATCTAGCTTCAACCTGGGGAGTGGTCTTAGGTGTCAGGTTCAGCGACAGGATTGGTAAAGGCATCCGCACAGCACCGCGCGATGCCCTGATTGCTGATTCCGTCTCGGCTGAAGAGAGAGGTAAGGGCTTTGGGCTGCATCGGGCTATGGATACCTGGGGTGCTGTCCTGGGGCTGTCTATAGCAGCTATTGTCATCTATCTCGTCCAGGGGGGAGGGCTACAGCTCGGTTTACAGACCTACCAATGGCTGGTACTAATCGGCATTGTGCCGGCGGTGCTAGCGGTGGTGATATTGGTAAGATTTGTTAAAGAAAAAGAGAGAAAGCCTTCGCCGACCGACATCCCCCGCCCTAGATTTAGTTTGGCTAAACTAGCCGCCGGTTTTGATACCCGGTTCAAGGTGTTTCTGGCGGTTATGGCTCTATTTACCCTGGGTAATTCCAGCGATTTCTTTGTCGTACTGCGGGCACAGAACCTGGGCTCATCTGTTTTCCACATCGCCTTGATGCTGGTGCTGTTTAATGCTACCTATGCCGCTATTGCTTTACCCGCCGGTAAATTATCCGACAAGCTGGGCAGAAGGCGGGTTATTGCTATGGGCTGGGGGGTTTACGCTATGGTCTATCTCGGATTTGCCCTGGCAACAGAGCTTTGGCAGGTGTGGCTCCTTTTTGCCTGTTACGGAATCTACTACGGAGTTGTTGAGGGGGTGGCTCGAGCCTTTGTCGCTGATTTGGTCCCAGCGGAGAAAAGAGGCACTGCCTATGGTCTGTACCACGGTGTGGTCGGTCTCACCCTGATACCAGCCAGCCTGATTGCCGGCTGGCTGTGGCAGGCTTACAGTCCATCAGCCCCCTTCTTCTTCGGCGCCGGTCTTGCCTGCGCCGCAACCATAGGCATGATGGTTCTAATTAGGGAGTAGGCAAGGAGATCTCTATTACCTCTTCGCCACTCACATAATAAATATGGTTAATGTAAGAGTAGCTGGCGCGGTTAATTTGTTTGAGGGCATCAGCTACAGTATTTGGATTGGCTAATCTGAGTCCCTCGTCGATGACTACTAAAAAAGTCTCTTTTACATTGAATTCTTTTTTTGCTACCTCTAGTTGTTGATTTGCGTGTGAAACTAATTTCTCAAATTCTTTAAGTTCATGTTCATTTAATCTCGGAGACCAGAAGCCGGTGACTCCAGAGCTTAATCCAAGTATACTGCCTTCGTCACTGACTTTTTGAAGCATACAGAAGAAGGATTCAGGCAACGTAAATGGTAACTGCCCAATAATTTTGGGTGTTAAGCCTCTATCCTCGTTTAATTTGAGCGTTTGTGCTGTCTGAAAAATAGCTTCACAAAGAACATCTTTAAATTTTTGCCTATTCTGCTGTCCCCGAAGTGGTAGGTAGTAATCTCCAGGGGAAATACTAATGCCTAAAGAAAAAGTGCCGGGTAATTTATTTGATAAGTCGTTTTGAATCTCTTCTAAGACGTCCCAAATTGTGTTTTGCCTTACTTCTAACTTCTCGTCTGTTAGCTTTTTAATTTCTACCGCAATTTCATCACCTGTTTCGATATCGTAGCACACCCAATCCCAGTCAGACTTCCCTTTTAGGTCGGGACGGACGTCTTGGGTTTTGCCCCCAATTGTGATATGCATCCCGTGTTTCTCGTTATGATAATCTAGGACACGTTGCACACGCTCCCTTTCCCATTCGTCTTTTCTTGCTTGCTTATTCGCAGTCATTATTGCCTATTCTAGCACTACATTATCTATCAACCTGGTCCTGCCGATTTTTACTGCTAGCGAGACCAGGGCTGGGGGATTAACCATATCCAGTTCGTCCAGGGTCTCAGCATTAGCTACGCTGACATAGTCAACATGGGCTAATGGCTGTTGCTGAATAAGGGCTCTCATCTCTTGTCGCAAACGGTGAGCATCCTTCTCGCCCTGCGACCATAGCTTTTGAGCCAGACTGAGCGCCTGATAGAGAACCGTGGCTGCTCGGCGCTCCTCAGAATTGAGATAGCTATTGCGACTGCTCATGGCTAAGCCGTCAGGCTCACGCACTGTGGGCACGATAACTATCTCCAAGTTCATGTTGAGGTCTGCCACCATCTTTTTAATTGCCACCGCCTGCTGGGCGTCCTTCTGACCAAAGTAGGCTCTGGTTGGCTGGACAATGTTAAATAGTTTGGCGCAAACGGTGGTGACCCCCCGGAAATGACCGGGGCGGGAAGCACCCTCCAGCCGCTCGGTTACCTTACCCACCTCCACCCAGCTACTAAACTGCCCGGGGTACATCTCTGCCACCGACGGCATAAAGACAACATCAGTCCCCTCTTTCTGTAACAAAGCCAAGTCACGCTTGATATCGCGGGGATAGCTATCAAAATCTTCCTGCGGACCAAATTGGGTGGGATTAACGAAGATGCTAACTACCACCGAGGGGTTTTCCGCCTTAGCTCGTCTGACCAGAACCAAATGACCCTCATGGAGGTAGCCCATAGTCGGCACAAAGCCAACCGGTTCGGTGAGCTGCCGCCTCAGTTTCTTCATGTCGTTTATTGTTTCAACGATTTTCATATTATCTTTGGTCTTTCTTCGATTTCGACATTGAGGTTTGAAACTGGACAGTAAAAGTGAGCCCAACGCCGTCCTTCATAGGAGCTACTGGCAAACAGATTGGCTCCCCGTGCTTTTACCATGTCCACCACTTTCCCCCAATTGTTAACGCTTATGCACACATGATATAGTCCTTCTCCAGCCGTCCGCTCATACTGCGCCCACACCGGGACAGCTTTACCGAAAGTATCCAAATCATCTGCCCGCTGAGAAACATGAAGTAATACCCCAAATAGATTGGCATTAGCCATGTACAGCCTGAATGCCTTACCAGCCCTCATGGTATCTTGGGGAGGAGCAA
>CAYQQD010000050.1:0-3125 GCA_964419575.1 uncultured Dehalococcoidales bacterium
TTTGACACCCCTACTAGCCAATGCTATGATGATTAAAAGGGGAACTGAATTAGGAAATCTTAAATATTAAGAGTGGGGTGATGATATATGGAGGGTATTAACACGCTATACCTGGTACTTTTTATTGTTTGTCTGGCACTATCATTCTTCTTTTCCTGCTCAGAAACCGCCTTTATTTCCTTACAGCGGATAAGGATTGAGCACCTGGTTACCACCAAGGTGCCCGGGGCAGCACGGGTAGCCAAAATAATACAGCACCCAGAGAAACTGCTATCGACCGTCCTGACGGGCAACAACCTAGTCAACACCACTGCCGCAGCACTGGGCACGATTTTAGCTGTTTCCGTCTGGGGGGAGTGGGGGATTCTTATCGCCACTATCGGAGTAGCCGTTATTCTTCTTGTATTCTGCGAAACTACGCCCAAGGTTATTGCTGCCCATAACGCCGAGAAGATGTCAATAAGACTGGCGCGACCCACAGAGGTCGCCTCCTATATATTTACCCCGGCAGTGCTAGCCTTGAGCTCAATAACCTCAAGATTTACCAAACTAGCCGGAGGCAGACCGATGGCTCGGTCCCTAGTCAGTGAGGAGGAGATTCGCACCATGATATCAGTGGGGCATAAGGAGGGGACAGTGGAGGAGGCAGAGGCGGAGATGCTGCACAAGGTTTTTGACTTTGGTGACCGACCAGTCCGTGAGGTTATGGTACCGCGTCTGGAGGTTATCTCTATCGAGCAAGGCTCAACAGTAGCCGATTTTCTGGCTGTCTATGCTCAGTCTCCAATCTCTCGCCTCCCAGTATATCAGGAGAGCATGGACAATGTAGTTGGTATTCTGTCGGTGAAGGACGTGCTCATGGGTCTGGCTAAGAACACCATCGACCACCAGAGCGTCATTGATGACCTCATCCGCCCAGCCTACTTTACCCCGGAGACTAAACGTATTAACGAGCTATTTACCGAGATGCGGGATAAAAACTACCGTATGGCGGTAGTTGTCGATGAGTATGGTGGCACTGCTGGTATAGTCAGCCTTAGCCGGCTGGTTGAGGAGATTGTTGGCGAGGTCGGCGATGAGCTAGCTAGTGTGGAAAAGGAATATGAAGTCATCAACGAGTACACCTTCCAGATTGATGGTAGCATGCGCATTGAAGAAGCCAATGAAGCAATGGAGCTGGAGTTACCCGAGGGCGACTATGAAACTGTGGCTGGCTTTATCCTTGACCTTTTAGGCCACATACCACGACAAGGTGAACAGCTAAGGTATAAAGGCTTAAAGATAGTGATAACTAAGATGCGTGGTTTAAAGATAGAAGAAGTGCTACTGACCAAGGAAAAGAAGAAGGAGCATGCACCGCCTACGGGTTAGGTTTAAACGGGGACAGGAGATAAAGTTTATATCCCACCTTGATTTGATGCGCCTGTGGCAAAGAGCCCTCCACCGAGCCGGGATACCTCTAGCTTACTCGGAAGGATTTAGCCCCCACCCTCGGATGTCACTAGCCGCTCCCCTACCCATAGGAGTAACCAGCGAGGCTGAGCTAATGGACCTCTATACTACCCAATGGGTTTCCCCCCATTTCTTCACTGCGGCGGTAAGTCAACAACTACCGCCGGGCATTGAAATACTACAAGCCCACCAAATAGCCTTAACTCTGCCATCATTACAATCCCTGGTGCGCTATGCTGAATACAAGGTTGAAGTAGAAACGGAAAGGGAGCCGAGGGATATAGAATCAGCTATTACCAACCTGCTTTCGGCAAAGCACCTGCCGTGGCAGCACCAAAGGGATACCGGCATACGAAACTACGACCTTAGGGCTTTAATTGATGACCTGTGGCTAATTGACTGGCACCATCCATATTGCAACATAGGGATGAGGCTACGGTGTGACAGTAGTGGTTCAGGAAGACCGGAGCAGGTTATCGCCGCCCTAGGTTTTACTAACCACCCCCAGTTAATACACCGCACTAAACTCATTTTGAGAACAAATAGACCGGACAAAAATAGATGACAAAGAGGCAGGGACGTCAACAGCCACTAGAGCAGCGGGTACTACACTTCATCCGGGAGCACCACCTAGTACCAAGCCAGTCCCGTCTATTGGTAGCAGTATCCGGCGGTCCAGATTCAGTCTGCCTGCTCCACATACTGGTTAGACTCATGGAGGAGCTGAGTATAAACTTGCATGTGGCTCACCTTAACCATCAATTGCGAGGGGCTGAGTCTGAAGCTGATGCTCAGTATGTTTCTAACCTAGCCCGCCGCCTCGGTATTCCAGCTACCATAGAGCAGCGTGATGTAAAAGGCTATCAAGCTCAACGACACATTTCGCTAGAAGAGGCAGCCCGTGAGGTACGCTATACCTTCCTAGCTCAAGTAGCCAAGGCTATCGGAGCCAGCCAAGTGGCAGTAGGTCATACTAGGGATGACCATATAGAGACGATACTGATGCATCTAGTCCGGGGGACAGGAACCAGGGGGCTTCGGGGACTACAGCCCCGCGCCGAATGGCAATCCCCTGAGAATAGCCTGACTATAATCAGACCTCTACTAGAGGTAAGCCGAGAGGAAACCACCAGCTATTGCCACGAGCGCCAGCTTACGCCCAAGATTGATGCTTCCAACCTGTCGTTATCGCCATTAAGAAATAGAATCCGCCATCAGCTCCTGCCACTGCTTAAGAGCTATAACCCACAGGTAACCGAAGCCCTACTCCGAACCGCCAGCATTGCTGGTGATGACCTGGCTTTTATAGATAACGAGGTCCTCCAATTATGGGATGAAATTGCCCAACGACGGGAGAACACGATTATTTTAGATAAAAAACGGCTTCTTGAGCTGCCCTCTGCCCTTAAGCGACACCTAGTGCGAATGTCCTTAGAAAAGCTGTTGGGTAATGTTAAAGATATTGAGATGCGCCACATTGAAGAGATAATGGGTGTCCTGACCAAGCCAGCAGGGAAAAGGCTCAGCCTGCCCGGGGGCTTAACCTTCTCCGTAGAATACAATAGCTACTTGATAGGGAAAGACCCGCTAGCCTTATCCCCCCTCCCCACTATTGACGGTGAGTTCCCGCTAGAATTACCCGGCAAGACTACATTGCCCGGCTGGCGTGTAGA
>CAYQQD010000050.1:3225-5976 GCA_964419575.1 uncultured Dehalococcoidales bacterium
CGGCGATAAGCTGCTGGTGCGAAGCCGCAAGCCCGGTGATAGGTTCCAGCCACTGGGGATGAGCCAGCCCAAGAAGCTAAACGAATTTATGATTGACGCCAAAATCCCCCACGCCTGGCGCCAGCGAATCCCCCTTGTCTGCTCCCCCCAGCATATTATATGGGTTGTCGACTGGCGCATAGATGACAGAGTAAAGGTTACTGAAGAGACCAAAAAAGTTTTGCGTTTAGAATTTAAGCGAGGCTAAACCCTTGAGCTGCTTTTCCTAATTTAACTATTTCTATAATCTCGACAACTCTCTTTGCCAGCCTGCGTGCCGACTTAAGCCCATACTCATCCTTTAGGATTTGATGCCTATCATCAGGGATAAACTTTCCAGTGCCACCAAGACTGGAAACGCCAGCTGCCCCTAACGCGAGACCATGCTCCGTAGCAGTGAGCATTCCCACTGTCTCAAAGGCATAGTTTATGCTAGATAGAGTAGTCTCTAAACCTTCGTGCCTATTCCAAGCCACGGCAAGAGAACCACCGACCTTATCCTTAAGCTTATTGCGATAGTAGTTTCCAAAGACAAATACCCGAAGTCTATCAATAAAATTGGCTAGGTATCCGGAAAGTCGACCAAAGTAGACCGGTGATGCCAGTAATAAACCGTCAGCTTCTAACAGTAAAGGGTAGATTTCAGTCATATCGTCTTTCTGTTTACAAAACTGACCCTCCTTCTGTCCCCTCAAGCACCAATTGCAATGCTGGCAATCATTAATATCTTTCTGAGAAAGCAATACAACCTCAGTCTCAACATCTTTTATTTCCCTAGCTGCTTTTAGCGCCTCTTCCAAAAATATTTCGGTGTTGCCCCCTTTTATTGGGCTGCCACAGACACCCAAAATATTTATTTTCATCCGGAACCTCCTCACTTTTCACATTACTCGCTTAAGGCGGGGGTAAAGTTTAGACCGGTTCAGGCCGGTTTTATCCCTTGAACCTTTATGCTGAGAACTGAGTTGGCGATGTCTTTTATCTCCTCCGAGGAGATGCTCAACTCGCTGATAATTGCTTTTGCCGTGGGGTCGTTGGCTAGGCATTCAATGGGGAAAGATGTCTCACCTATTACCTTAACTTCGTGAAAACCAGCCTCTCTTATTACTTCCACATAATCTTCTTTCATCATGGCACCTGATATACAACCAACATAGGCAGCGATGGAGCTGTTTATGAATTCGGGGAGCTCTTTCAGCAGGACAATGTCTGATACCATCAGTCTGCCGCCGGGTTTTAGCACCCGGAATGCCTCTTGAAAAACCCGTCTCTTATCAGGGGAGAGATTTATAACACAGTTGGAAATGACCACATCAACCGACTCATCGGCAGCCGGTATGTTTTCAATCTCCCCCAGCCTGAACTCCACATTTTGGTAGCCGCTCTTTCGGGCATTCTCCCTAGCTTTCTCAATCATCTCCACCGTCATATCAACGCCGATGACCCTTCCCGTCCTGCCAACCTTGTTTGCTGCCAGAAAGCAATCAAAACCAGCACCTGAGCCGAGGTCAAGAACAGTCTCCCCTTCGGCTAGAGATGCTAGGGCAACCGGATTGCCACAGCCCAGCCCCAGGTTAGCACCTTGGGGAACAGATTTGAGCTCTTCATCGGTGTAGCCTATATTCCTGCTGATATTCTGCGCCAGGTCAGCACCACCACAGGGGCTGGCCGGAGGACAGCAAGGACTCCCCTTTTTAGCTATCTTGGCATAACCTTCTCTTACCTTCTTCTTTATTTCCGCCTCTTTCATTTGCATGCTCCTTCAACTGATAAGGATTACATTATTCTCTTCAGCCGTGGGTTGGGGGTGATGCCGGGGATTCTACCCCTTTTGGCTATTGGCTTGCCTTCCACCTCATGGAGGTCAGCGGTAAAGTCTATCGGCTTCGCCCCACTAATATAGCTGCCGACACCAAAACCGTCAACCGGAGCTCCTGCCTCAATAAATTGCTTAATCCGCTCCGGGTCAATGCCACCACTGACGAAAATCTTTACCTTTTTGAAACCGGCTAAATCCAGCCTGGCTCTCACCTCTTTGACTAGGTCAGGAGTAACCCGACCCCGCTCACCGGGAGTATCAAGCCGCACGCTTTTAAGCCTATCACCCAATGCCTGAGCCACCCGCAGGCTCTCCTCAGCCTCATCCTTAAAAGTGTCAACCAAAGATATTCTAGGCACTTCAGGTGGCATATACTTATCAAAAGCCACGGTGGCTTTAACCGTGTCACCCATTATTATAATCAAAGCGTGGGGCATCGTTCCCGAGGGTTCAACACCAGCCAGCTTAGCCCCGGCGATGCTGGAACAACCGGCACAGCCACCAACCATAGCTGCATAATCCATTACGCCAACGACTGAAGGATGGACATGGCGAACGCCAAAGCTAATGACCGGTATCCCCTGGGCGGCTTCGACACACTCTCTGGCTGCGGTTGCCCAACCACTGCAGTGGGCGAGGATACCATCTATGGCGGTTTCATACATCCCGTAGCTCTGATAAGGGGCGGTTATGCGCAATACCACTTCCTTTTCTTTCATTGCCTCACCCTCAGCCAGCGCCCATACCTCCCGATTATCCTTGGGTAAAACCCGGGAAAGCAGTGCCTTGACCTCTTCCATACCACAGAGTATCCCCGCCCGGTTACAGAATACCTCCAGAGTAGCTACCGGGTTAAGCCCCTCATGACGCAATATGTCTACAGTGCGGGCAAA
>CAYQQD010000051.1:0-5962 GCA_964419575.1 uncultured Dehalococcoidales bacterium
GGTGTAGCAAGGGACTACTTAATGGTGCTTGTGGTGGCAGTAAACAGGGGAAATGTGAGCTTGACTCTGAAAGAGACTGTGCCTGGAACCTGATATATGAGCGCCTGAAGAAACAGGGTAAGCTAGGACTGCTTAAGGAATTTCGCCCGCCTCGAGATTACCAGCTAAGTGGTTGGAAAGTCACTGTATAATGGATTCAGCGGGGTTGGTGAATGGTGCTGGTGAGAGTAAAAAAATTAGCCAAGATAAAGGTACAAGGGGTGGTGCAGGGGGTTGGCTTCAGACCCTTTGTCTATCGACTGGCTAGTGAGTATAACCTTAAGGGTTGGGTGCGCAATACCTCAGGAAATGTAGAGATTGAGGTGGAGGGAGGCGAGGCGACCCTAGACAGTTTCCTGAACGACCTTGAAACCAAAGCCCCTCCCATGGCACGCATTGAGAGAGTCGAAACTACCTTTCATCCCCCGAAGGGTTATACCGAGTTCAAAATTTGGGAGAGTCTGAGCCAAAAGGGGAGATACCAGTTAGTATCACCAGATATCGCTACTTGTGAAGAGTGCCAGAGAGAGCTCTTCTGTCCCACTGACCGCCGTTTCCGCTACCCATTTACTAACTGTACCAATTGTGGTCCTCGGTTTACTATTATTGAGGACATCCCTTATGACCGCCCCAAGACTACCATGCGCCAGTTTGAGATGTGCCCTGAGTGTCAGCAGGAGTATGATAACCCCTTAGACCGGCGCTTTCATGCCCAGCCAAATGCCTGCCCTAAATGCGGACCCAGCTTGGAACTAGTCGATGGCGATGGTAACCCTATTAAGGCAAATGATGTCATTAAGGCGGCAAGCGCCCTCTTAAAATCAGGGAGAATCCTGGCACTTAGAGGTCTGGGCGGCTTTCACCTTGCCTGCGATGCCACCAATGAGGCAGCGATAAATCTTTTAAGAACTAGAAAAAGGCGCCCCTCCAAACCTTTGGCGGTTATGGTAGCTACTCTTGGGGAGATTGAAAGCCACTGCTCTATTTCTCCTGAAGAGCGAAAGCTGCTTCAGTCTCCGCAATGCCCGATTGTCCTCCTGAGATGGAAGCATAGCTCATCTAATATCTCCCCGGCGGTAGCTCCAAATCTAAAGTATCTCGGGGTCATGCTGCCATATACCCCTCTGCATCACATTCTATTAACGGAGACTGGCGTGCCTCTGGTTATGACCAGTGGCAACATAAGCGAGGAACCCATTGCCAAAGATAACGACGAAGCTGTGACAAGGCTCAGGGGGATTGCCGATTATTTCCTGCTTCACAATCGGGATATATATGCCCGTTATGACGATAGCGTCTATATGGTAGAGGACATGCCTCAGGCTATAAGGCGAGCCCGGGGCTACGCCCCATACCCGATTTTTCTTCCTTTTAAGTCAAAGCAGATTCTTGCCTGTGGCGCCGAGCTGAAGAATACCTTTTGTCTTACCAAAGACGAGCACGCCTTCCTTAGCCAGCACATCGGTGATATGGAAAATGAGGAAACCTTAGACCACTTTGAAAATACGATTGAGCTTTATAAAAGGCTATTCCGCATCGAACCCGAAATTGTAGCCTATGATATGCACCCGGAATACCTTTCCACAAAGTATGCCCTTCAAGTTGGCTTGGAGCAAGGCTTAAGACTTACCCCGGTTCAGCATCACCATGCCCATATCGTAAGTTGTCTAGTAGAGAATGGGGTACAGGATCCGGTTATCGGCGTAGCCTTTGATGGCACGGGATACGGTACCGATGGCACTATCTGGGGTGGGGAATTCCTGCTTGCTGACTGGCGCCGCTTTCAACGGGCTGGACGCTTAGAATATGTCCCTCTAGTTGGAGGTGCTGCCGCCATAAGGAAGCCCTACCGTATGGCTTTAAGCTATCTCCATACATTGTTGGGCGAAGACTTTGCCTTGGATGGTCTTGCCATTGGTAAGCTAGACCCCGTCGAGCTTGAGGTAATAAGGCAGCAGCTAAAGCAGAAAATAAATTCTCCACTGACCTCGAGTGCCGGGCGACTTTTTGACGCCGTTTCTGCCCTAGTCGGAGTCAGGGGGGAAATAGATTATGAAGCCCAGGCAGCTATTGAGCTTGAGATGCTGGCTCCAGACGAATTAGGCGAAAGGAAATCCTATCTCTTCTCCATTGCTAAGGACCAGGGAATAAGGGTGGTAAAACTGGAAGAGCTAACCTCGGTAATAGTCCAGGATGTTAGAAACCAGGTTCCCATCCCAATAATATCGCTCAAGTTTCATAACACAATGGCTGAGATAATCGCCAGGATGTGTAAATTAATTGCCGAAGAGTCCGGGATAACTCAAGTGGCGCTAAGCGGCGGGGTTTTCCAGAACCGGCTACTGCTGAAGCTAGCTACCTCTGCTTTACATAAAGAAGGCTTTACTGTGCTTACTCACCATCTGGTGTCCTGCAATGATGGCGGCATTTCCTTGGGACAGGCGGTGATTGCCAATTTTGCTAGTATTTGAGAGAGTCAGAGAGAGGCAAAGCCTCTCTAAAGTCTCTTCCCCCTCTCCTTAAGAAGGAGAGGGGGATAAAGGGGGTGAGGTTACTAGGAGTTAGATATGTGCCTTGCCATTCCAGCACTGATTAAGCTTATTGAAGATAAGGAAGCCGACGTCGAGATAGGGGGTATAACTCGCCGGGTAAGCCTATGGCTTACCCCGGAAGCTAAAGTAGGCGACTATGTGCTGGTTCACACCGGCTATGCCATAAATATCGTAGACCAGGAAGAAGCCGAGGAAACCTTGAGGCTCTTAGAGGAAATAGCTGGGCTGATTGAGGAGGAGGGGTGAGGTTTATTACTGAATTTCGGCGCTCCGAACTGGCTAAGGGATTGATTTCCCACATTCACCGCCGGTCTAAGACCCAAGCACGTTTCATGGAGTTCTGCGGCGGTCATACCGTAACTATTTTTAGATACGGCATCCGCCAGGTCTTACCTAAAACTATTGACATGGTCTCCGGGCCGGGTTGTCCTATCTGTGTTACGGCAACCTCTGACCTGGACAAGGCAATTGCCTTAGCTCAAATTCCGGGTGTCATCATTGCTACCTTCGGCGATATGCTTAAAGTCCCGGGGAGCCATTCTAGCTTACAGGAGGTCAAGGCTGATGGGGCTGAAGTGCATACAGTATATTCCACTATGGACGCTCTTAAACTAGCCGAGGAAAATCTGACCAAGTCGGTGGTCTTCCTTGGCATCGGATTTGAGACCACTGCCCCAACCATTGCTGCTTCCGTCCTCCAAGCCCAAGATAAAAAGATAACAAATTATTATGTCCTTTCTTTACATAAACTTTGTCCTCCGGTAATCAAAGCTATCCTTGATTCTGGCGAGGTCAAGCTTGATGGGCTTATATGCCCCGGGCATGTAAGTGCTATTATTGGCTCCAATCCCTGGGAATTCATCGCCCGAGATTATGGTATCCCCTGCGTGGTGTCCGGCTTTGAGCCGTTAGACATCCTACAATGCGTTGATATGCTAGTGGCTCAGGTTGAAAATGGTGAGTCTAAGGTTGAAATTGCCTACCGACGGGGGGTGCGTCCTGAAGGCAACCAACTGGCCTTGAGACTCATGGAGCAGGTATTTGAGCCCTGCTCAGCCAAGTGGCGGGGGGTAGGGGAGGTCCCCAATAGTGGCTTAAAGCTAAGGCAAGAATATCAGCCCTTTGATGCTGAACTTGCTTTTGATGTCACTCCCAGCCCTACCTATGAACCCAAGGGTTGCATCTGTGGCGACATCCTTCGCGGAGTCAAGACGCCGGCTGACTGCCAACTCTTTGGCAAAGCCTGCACCCCGCAATATCCGGTAGGACCGTGTATGGTCTCCTCAGAGGGCGCTTGCTCTGCTTATTACCTATATGGAGGTGATTTTGGAGGATAAAATCCTGCTCGCCCACGGCAGTGGGGGCAAGCTAGCCCATGAGCTGGTGGAGAAGAGCTTTGTTAAAGCCTTTGCCAATCCATTTCTAGCCAAGTTGGATGACTCAGCCGTTTTCGACTTGAGCGGTAGGCTTGCCTTCACCACTGATAGTTATGTGGTGAGCCCTATTTTCTTTCCCGGTGGAGATATTGGCAAGCTGGCTGTCTATGGCACGGTAAATGACTTAGCTATGGCTGGGGCTAAACCCCTTTATCTATCTCTTGCCTTCATCATTGAGGAGGGGCTTCCCCAAGCTGAACTAAACAAAATCGTAAACTCAACTCAGAGGGCAGCCCAAGAAGCCGGGGTACAAATCGTTACCGGGGATACCAAGGTGGTAAACAGAGGCAGCGCTGATAAGCTGTTTATTAATACTGCCGGTGTGGGCGTAATACCTGAGGGAGTTGATATCTCTGGTAGTAAGGCAAGACCGGGAGATAAGGTGATTCTAAGCGGGACTATAGGCGACCACGGAATAGCCGTGCTTAGCCAGAGGGAGGGACTGAGCTTTTCTACCCGGCTAGAAAGTGATTGCGCTCCGCTTAACAGTTTGGTAGCGGCAATGCTAGCCGTGAGTCTGAATATCCATTGCTTACGTGACCCTACCCGAGGTGGACTGGCTACTAGCTTAAACGAACTGGCAAAGCAATCAAAAGTAGGTATAAGGATTGAAGAGGAAAAGATTCCAGTACGGGAAGAGGTTCTAGCGGCTTGCGAGATGCTAGGCTTTGACCCCCTCTATGTAGCCAATGAGGGAAAGCTGGTGGCTATAGTCCCAGCTGAGGACGCCGATAAGGTTCTTGGGGCAATGCTGGAAAACCACTATGGCAAAGATGCGGTAATCATCGGTGAAGTAAGGGGGGAACACCCGGGACGGGTGGTAATGAAGACCTGTCTGGGTGCTTCCCGTATCATTGATATGCTAGTCGGCGACCTACTGCCCAGGATTTGTTAAAATGCATGAACTCGCCATCACCCAAAGTATGCTTGACCTTGTCCTAGAACAAGCCCGGAAGTTTGAGGCCAGGGAAGTTAAGAAAATCAACCTGGTCATCGGCAAGATGAGTGGATTTGCTGAAGAGGGTGTGCAATTTTACTTTGACCTTGTTAGTAAAGGGACCATTGCTGAGGGGGCTGCCCTTTCCTTTAAGACGATCCCGGCAACGGCTCGCTGTCGAAGCTGTAGTAGGCTCTTCGAGCCTAAGGAGCTTGACTGCTCTTGTCCCTACTGTCAGAGTAACAATGTAGAGATTATAGCTGGTAAAGAACTATTTGTAGAAAGTATTGAGGTGGAATAGACGGAGATAAAGGTTGTCAAGGACATCCTTGGCGCTAATCACTAATCATGTCAACCCGTACGCCCTTGGAGATAGCCCAAGCAATCGCCTCTTCAATATTTTTGTCTTCACCATCAAGTTCCAATATCACCCAGCCCTTGGCTCCGGTCAAATCAGCTTGGTAAATATTGGTCACTAGATTGAATTGCTGGCCAATGTTGTAGATGACGGGTTCAGAGTGCAGTTCGGCGGGAAGGTTAAGCATTACACGCCGTTTCGCCATTGCCCCTCCTTTTGATACAGATTTTTCCCAGCCCCGTAGCCCTTTATCTCACCTCTTTCTGTATCCACTCTAGATAATCCTGATTGCCACCGATAATGGGTAAGGCAATTATTTCAGGAATATCATAGCTGTGAAGCTCTTTGACTAGTGAGACAATTTCGCTTAATAGCGATGCTTTAGTTTTGGCGATTAGCAGGCTTTCGTCAGCTGAATCAAGCTTATCCTGCCACCAGAAAAGCGAATCCACCCTAGGCACGATATTGACACAAGCTACCTTCCTCTGCTCAAGTAGCACCCTGGATATTCGCTGTGCTTCCTCAGCAGTAGCTGTGGTAATAAGGAGGACTATATAGGGGAATGCTTTCATCTTTATCAAGTGGGAAAGCTATTCGCTTGACTTTAGGGCTGCCTAAAGTTCTTTCTTCAGTATCTTCT
>CAYQQD010000052.1:0-5938 GCA_964419575.1 uncultured Dehalococcoidales bacterium
CAGGTTGCTGGAAATAGCCAGTGAAGCTAGGCAAAAATGGCCACTGAATAATATCGCTATATGTCACAGAATCGGCAAACTAAAAGTAGGCGATATTAATATAGTCATTGCCGTCGCCGCTGCCCACCGCCAGGAGGGCTTTGCTGCCTGCCAGTATGTTATTGACCGGTTCAAGCAAACCATACCCACCCACAAAAGGGAAACCTATCAAGACGATAGCATCTCTATTGAGGGCTAATAATTAAAAGCCTCACCCAAATTACTTTCTTCGCTTTACCACATACTCAGCTAATTCTATTAAAGACCGGCGGCAGGCATTGTCCGGCAATAGCTTAAGGTTATGGCAAGCCCGGGCACAATAATCTGAGGCAACAGCATAGCACTCCTCAGGGATTGACGAGCTACGGACTAGCTCTATAGCTAGTCCTATATTTTTTTGCCTCTCCTCATTCTGAAACAACCTTATTACTGGGTTATCCTCTGGGTAGCGCTCCAATACAAATATCGCCGGCAGGGTAAGGGTGCCTTGAGCTAGGTCTGAGCCGATGGGCTTGCCCATTTCCTCCTCGGTGCCAATAAAATCCAGAATATCATCCACAATCTGAAAGGCGATGCCAAGATTACGGCCGTATTCTTTTAGTATCTTGACTGACTTCTCTGGAGCCCGGCTCAAAATAGCCCCTGACTCGGTGGCTAGAGAAATTAGAGACGCCGTCTTAGCCGAAATCCGTTGCAGGTATTGCTGGCGACTCTGGTCTAAATTAAAAGCGTTAACGGCTTGAGCTAACTCCCCGCGAGAAAGAGTCATAAAGGCTTGGGCAAAGAGTTTTATAACTCGCAGATTTTGGGTCTCGGCGACCAGCTCCTGCGACTTAGCCAGCAGGTAGTCCCCAAGCAGTATCGCCTTGTCTTCGCCCCATACCTTATTAACCGTAGGGCGACCACGCCGAACCGAAGAGTTATCAATAACATCATCATGAATTAGGGTAGCGGTATGAAGAATCTCAACCGCCGTAGCCATAGGCACAAGGCAACTGGGGTCGTAGCGATAAAACCTGCCCGATAGCAGAACAAGAGCCGGGCGAATCCTCTTACCACCGCTCTTCAGGCTATAGTCTAGCAGCTTGGATAGTTGGGGGAAATCAACCTCGCAGAGTGACCTCAGCCTGTCCTCAACCTTGACCAAGTCCTCCTGAATCGGTTCATAAATTGTGTTCAACATGCCCCACCCGGCTAACCTCCTCTTCTATCAACCCTTCATCCAGTTTAGCGAACAGGGGCTCAGGGGGGAGCAATCTCTGCCCCGGTGATGGGAAGCGCGGCTGCCAGCCGTCATCTTCTACACTACCCTCAAAACCAAGGTACTGGTGCAGCTTCTGAGAGCTAAATGGCAGGAAGGGATGGAGCACCGTCCTGAGGCATGAAATTACCGAGATGGCGACACATAAAGCAGTGGCGGCAGCCTGCCTGTCCTCATTAATTACCTTCCACGGTGATTTCTCCTCCAGGTAGCGATTAGCCTCCTGAGCTAAAGACATAGCCGACCTTATTGCTTCCCTAAAATGGCAGTGGTAAAGAAGCTTATCTACTGTATTAACCGTCTCCTTAGCCGTATCAATAACCGCCTGACTACGGCTATCAAACTCCCCGGGTATCGGAACACAGCCATCAAAGCTACGATAGACAAAAGCCAGCACCCGATTAACCAGATTGCCATAAGTAGCTACCAGCTCATCATTATTCCGCCGCACAAACTCACGCCACGAAAAATCAGTATCCCCTGCTTCTGGCATGCTTATAGATAACAGGTAACGCAACGGGTCAGGGTCATACCGCAATAGGTAGTCAGGTAACCACACCGCCCAGTTACGGCTGGTAGAAAGCTTCTTGCCCTCAATAGTCAAGAACTCATTAGCCGGCACATCATAAGGGAGGTTAAGACCACCGTAGCCCATTAACATCGCTGGCCAGATGAGGGTATGAAACGGAATATTGTCCTTACCAATAAAGTAATAACTCTTCGCCTCATTACCCTGCCAGAAACAGCGCCATTTCCCCTCATCCCCGCTGGACTTAGCCCACTCCTTAGTCGCCGACAGGTAGCCGATGACCGCCTCAAACCAGACATAAAGACGCTTGCCCTCAAAGCCATCCAGCGGCACCGCCACCCCCCAGTCTATGTCACGGGTGATAGCCCTATCCTTCAGCCCCTCCTTTAGATAGCGCTGGGTAAGATTATAGACATTCGGTCGCCACTGACTCTGCTCACTCACCCAGGCGGAAAGCCTATCCTGAAAAGCACTCAATCTAAAAAACAGGTGCTCGGAGTCCTTAAACTGGGGAGTGGCAGCACATAGTTTGCACCGAGGGTCAATCAGCTCAGCCGGAGTTAGAGGCTTACCACACCCGTCACACTGGTCGCCTCTGGCTTCAGAAAAGCGGCAGTACGGGCAGGTGCCCTCAATATAGCGGTCGCTCAAAAAACGCTGGCAACGAGGACAAAAGGGCTGCGACACGGTAGCCTTATAAATATAGCCCTTATTTAACAGGGTGAGGAAAAAGTCATGCGATACCTCAGCATGATTGGCAGTGCCAGTCCGGGTAAATAAATCAAAGGAAATGCCTAACTTCTGCCACGAATCAAGAAACTGCTGATGATATAGATTGACTATTTCTTCGGGCTTCTTCCCCAGTTGCTCAGCCTTAATAGTTATCGGGGTGCCATGCTGGTCTGAACCCGATACCATTAATACCTCGTCACCCTTAGTCCGATGGTAGCGGGCAAATATATCCGACGGCAAATATGCCCCGGCGATATGACCCAGATGTAATGGCCCATCGGCGTATGGCCAAGCCACCCCAATAAAAATTCTCTCGCCCATAGTCCTCTGTCTAGTTAATCTTATTCAGGAAAGAAGGTCAGTATTTGCTCACCCTTTTCCTCTTTATAATGAGCATAACCCTTCTTCAGGCTACAGTCCACGCATAGCCGTAACTTCTCGCCTTCCTCCTCAATAACCAGATAACACTCTGCGTGCGGTATAATTCGGTGACATTCATCACACCGCACATCGCCTAAAGATATACACCCTCGGCGCATCTAATATCTCCTCCCAAACTTTAATTGCCAATATAAGACCTAAGGTAGCTTGAGCCAGGCGCGATACAGCTCCCTTTTTGACAGCCCGGTTTCCCCACCCACCTTGGCTACCGCCTCCTTAGCCGTTGCCCCAGCCAGTCGCAGACTAAGTAACTGCCTCTCAATAGCCTCTGTCAACCGTGGCTTCTCCTTCTCTCCTTTGCCTTCAATAACCAGGGTAAACTCCCCCCTCGGCTGGGTAAAGTGTTCTATTGCCTGGCTTATTGTCCCCCTGAAAACCTCTTCATGCATCTTGGTAAGTTCACGGCAAACGGCTATTTTTCTATCTCCCAGGACCAGCAATATATCATTCAGGGCAGCCCGTAGCCGATGGGGAGACTCCAAAACGACTATAGTGCTACATTCATCAGCCACCGTTTCTAGAAGCTGCCGCCGACTACCAGCCTTGTGGGGCAGAAAACCAATGTAGGTAAACCTCTCTGTGGGCAGCCCGGAAACAACCAGCGCCGTGATAACCACCGAAGGTCCGGGAACAGGAACCACCGGGATACCCCGGCGATTGGCTGCCAGAATTAATTCGTAGCCAGGGTCAGATATGCCTGGCATACCGGCGTTAGCAACCAGCGCCACATCCCCACCCCCAAGGCAATCTAAAATATAGTCCAGCTTGGTCCACTTATTGTGCTCGTGATAGCTTGTCACCGGTGTCTTAATCTCATACTTAGCCAGAAGCTGCTTCGTCCTGCGGGTATCCTCAGCGGCAATAAGCTTCACCTCCCGCAGGGTGCGTAAAGCACGCAACGAGATATCCTCCAGATTACCAATAGGAGTCGCCACAACATAAAGAGATGGCATGACTCATCCTTCCCAGCTTAGCTATTATAACCTATACTTTATCACTCATCTATACCGATTGACAAAGCACTTGCCATTATTTACAATCACACTACGCATATTATAAAAGCTATATCAACAAAGGAGGCAGTTAATGAAAAAAGTAGCTATTATAACTGACAGTGTAGCCATGATACCACCACAGGTAGCAGAAAAATATGGCATCTCAGTGGTGCCTTCCCATGTTGTAATGGATGGCAAAGACTACCTAGAAACGGAGATAGATAGGGAGCAGGTCTATGCCCGGCTTAGGAGTAAGCAAAACCTACCCACCACCTCAGCTGCCTCTCCCGGAGAGATCCTAGAATTCTACAGGAGGGCAAGCCAGCGGGCAAAGGCTATCTTATTTATTTCCCTATCCTCTGGCCTCTCGGCAATATATAGTTCGGCGACAGATGCTAAAAAGTTGGCTCAAGAGCAACTGCCCGGCACCGAGATTGAGGTTTTGGATTCTCTCACCGTTGCCGGCGCCCAGATGCTTATCGCCATTGAGGCAGCAAAGGCAGCCAACGAAGGCAAGAGCCTTCCTGAAGTGACTGAAATTGCCACTAAAATAAAGCCACTCGTGGCTTCGTTTGCCCTGCGAGAGTCCCTGTTTCATTTTGACCGGACCGGGAGAATAGTTGGAGCTAAAGATTGGGCTAAGGCGGCAATCCCCACCGTCACCGTTCTAGAGATAAGTGCCGCCAGTGGCGGAGTGAACAAACCTCTATTAAGAGAGAGAAGCGTGACTAAGGCAGTAGAAGCGACGCTTGACCTAATAGAGGAAAGGACTAAGGGGGGAAGGTTGCACGCTGCCATAACCCATACTAATCGCCCTGATAAAGCTGAGGGGCTAAAAAAGAAGCTATTGTCTCGGTTTAACCTAGCTGAAGAAGTTTATATTGGCGAAGCCATGCCTTTTGTGGCGGTCGTAAACGGGGAGGGTATGTGGGAGGTTGGATTCTACGCCGAGGATTAAAAGGCAGCCCCTCCATCTATAACCATAACTTGCTTCGATATAGCTGGCTTAGTCACTAGATAAAAAGCTATCACTGGGTTGCGTCTTTGGTTATTTTGTTATTGCTAGCCCGACTTCACAAAATACCTATCATTAAATTAAAGAGGTCGTATTAATCCACCCCCTTAATCCCCTTCCCCTTGGCAAGGGGAAGGGGAATCAATTGTATAAGGGAGGCTTCGCCTCCCTTTAACTCTCCCAGCTTCAAGAAGTGTTAGCTCTCCCATCCCCGATAACTGGGTGTTTAAGAGGGGCGAAGCCCCTCTTTTACTACACTCCCCCTTCCCTTAATAAGGGAAGGGGGTCAGGGGGATAGGTTGCTAAATAATCCTAACTAAAGTTCCTTGACTTTGAACACTGCCTTTGTTATAGTTGCTGTTTAAGAAAGGACGGCAAAATGGCTACCCCCCGGTTTAAGCAGCTACGCCATGCTTACGGATTTGACGACGTAGCTATTGTGCCCGGAGATGTAACTATCAACCCAGACCAGACAGACATTGATTTTAAGATAGAGGGCTTTACCTTCTCCATCCCGGTTATAGCCTCAGCCATGGATGCCGTAACCGATGTCAACTTCGCCATCCTGATGAGCAAGCTCGGTGGACTCGCCGTTCTCAACCTAGAAGGAGTTCAGACCCGGTACGATAACCCCCGAGAAATATTATCCCAAATTGCCCAAGCATCTGACACCAAAATTACCCCCCTGCTCCAGAAGGTCTATTCTCAACCGATTAAGGAGAACCTTATTGCGGAGCGAATCCAGGCGATCAAAAAAGCAGGGGCGGTATGTGCTGTTTCGGTGGCGCCAGCTAACACCAAACGCTTTGCCCCGATAGCTGCTGAAGCTAAAGCCGATATTTTTATCGTCCAATCTACAGTTACCAGTGCTCGGCATATATCCAAAAGCTATCGCGGGCTAATCTTCTCCGAGCTTCGCCAGTCCA
>CAYQQD010000053.1:0-5931 GCA_964419575.1 uncultured Dehalococcoidales bacterium
TGTCCTTGCTGCCTCAATGGCAGCCTGTTGGGCTTCAAATAGTTGATTAATACCTTTTTCCGCCAGGGAGAGCAAGGAATCGATGGTCTCTTTGGCGAAGGGCTTGCCTTCAGCGGTGCCTTGAATTTCAACAAACTTGCCCTTGCCGGTCATTACCACATTGAAGTCAACTTCGGCATTGCAGTCTTCATCGTAGCACAGGTCTAGCATCATGTAGCTGTGGACAATGCCGACGCTGGTGGCAGCCACTGTGGTCTTTAGCGGTATCGATGATATCATGCCTATATTTGCCAGCTTTTGTAGCGCTTGGTATAGGGCTACGTAGGCACCGGTAATAGCTGCAGTTCTGGTGCTGCCATCAGCCTGAATGACATCGCAGTCTATAATCAGGGTTCTTTCGCCTAGTGCTGAGAGGTCGGTTACCGCCCGTAGCGAGCGCCCGATGAGGCGTTGTATCTCTTGGTTTCGACCAGCCACCTTACCCAGCGATAAATCACGTGGGGTGCGGGTAACCGTGGAGCGGGGTAGCATGGCATACTCGGCAGTAATCCAGCCGCTACCAACACCTTTAATGAAAGCCGGCACTCTTTCATCGACACTTACCGCACACAGCACCCGGGTCTTGCCTAGCTCTATTAGTGCCGAGCCTTCGGCAAAACTCTGGAATCCAGGTGTTATTCGTACCGGTCGCATCTCATCCCAGGCTCGCCCATCAGCCCTTTTCACCCCAAGCCTCCTTTTATTACTTATTTAACAAGCTTATCAAAGTATAGCATTGCTCAGTAGGATTGACAATCAAAGGCGCTTCGTGGGTAGGGGTGGGAACAGAAAGTTACCACAAAAATTCTCAATTCTAAGTGTACCTCACCCCCTTAATCCCAAAGAGGGGTAAACGAAAAGGGCTAATTACCGTAATAGTTACCTCGGATGGATTTGCTCACGCCAAAAGAAAGTGGTAATATTTTGCTACAATATGCTTGTGGGGAAACGTAAAACCAATATAGGATAGGAGGAACAAAGGTAACTATGGCTTCAGATGGGGTGAAAATTCGAAGGATGAACGAGGCAGACCTGCCGAGAGTTGAGGAAATTGACCGTTTGCTATTTGGCAAGGAGCGAGTCTCCAGTTGGGCATTTGCTGTTGAAGCTTTTTGGCAGGCTCATCGTCCAACACTAAATTTTGTCGCTGAACTAAATGGTGAAGTAGTAGGCTTCTTACTGGGAGGCATAAGGCGGGCAAGGCGCATGGTGCCCTTAGTTGGGTGCATAGATATCATGGGTGTCCATCCTGATTATCAGCATAATGGGATAGGCCGAAGGTTAGTTGAAGCCTTTTGGGAAGAGTGTGGCCGAAGCAGCGCTACAGCATCGGTTTCTATTAAGAAGAACGACAAACAACTAAGAAAATTTTTTACAGCGCTGGGGTTCCGGGAGAGAGATTTGGTTACCTTCGAAAAGTGAAGGGGAAGGCTTCACCTTTCACGCAACTTAGACGAGTCAAATCATAACCAGATACGTATATCTCTCCAGAGTTTTCTTTTGTCAAACTTCTAGGCTTAGTAGGTATTGTTTTAACCAGCTCAAGGCAACATCGGCAGCGGCTAGCTTGTTTTGCTCTCGGTTTCCTTTAAAGTTATGTTTCTGACTAAAGGTTCCACCCTTTTGGGATAGTCCAATGTAGAATAGCCCCAGCGGTTTTCCCGGTGTAGCCCCGGTGGGTCCGGCGATGCCGGTATCAGCCAAACATATATCGGCGGCTAGTATCTTTCTGCCACCCTGTGCCATCTCCTCAGCCACCTGGTAACTAACGGCACCATATTTGTTGATGGTATCCGGTTTCACTCCGACTATTTTAATCTTAACCTCATTACTATAAGCGGTAATCGCCCCCTTATAGTAGTCTGAGCTACCAGGGACATTGGTTATCAGGTGGGATATTAGTCCGCCGGTGGCTGATTCAACCACTCCCAGGGTTAGCCCTTTCTGGCGCAGTAGGTCTCCCACCTCTTGTTCTAGGCTGGACATGGCTTGAGGCAAATCCTTCTAAAGTTTTTTTCAGGTAAAGGTATGGACTATTTGCCAACTTCGTGCTATTATCGGCTGTGGTCAGATTATATCGGAACCAGGGGACAAAATAAAGCCAAAAATTTCCCAACTCCTAGGCAGCAAAAAGAAGGAGGTTTAATTAAATGAGGACCGCAGCTATAGTGTTTGGTGCCCTGGGTGGGGCGGCGATTATAATGGGTGCTCTCACTGTAGGAAAGGTAATACCGTTATTTACTCCCGACCTTACTTGGATGTTCTGGTTTACGCTTGGTGGAGTTTTGCTATTAAGTTCTATCGCTTTCGCTGTTTGTGGTGGTCGGGGCGAGGAATAGTTCTAGGTATTGAGCCAGGAAGAACTATTGAATCGGGTTCCGGATAAAGGCTAGGCTTTTCTCTTGCGGCGGCGACGCCATAAAATAACGCCAAGTATAGTTCCCCAAATCGGGCTGTAGATTGCTGTCCCGATAATTGCTGTGGCTAGACCTTGACCGAAGGTGGTAAGTCCGCGAATAGCAGATTTGGCTGCCTCTCTGGCACTCCAAGCAGGAGAAACTAATGGAGCCACGGTAGTTGCTGGCGTGAGATTTACTGAAATCACGCCCATGGCTGAGGTTCGCTCCAGATATTGCATCCGACCCTTGATTTGCTCTATCTCATAGCGTATTTGGGTCAGCGCTTCATAGACTTTGAGGGCATCCTCCACCTTTACCGCTTTTTCCAGAAGGGCTAGATATTGGCTCTCGGTTGCCTCAGCATTCCTTAGTCTAGATTCAAGGTCAACATACTCCTCGGTTATATCCTGGGCGCTGGTGCTTTCTGAGATTACCCTTACTGCCAATTTTCTGATTTCGGCTAGTCCCTGGTCAAACTTGTCACTGGGGATACGGATAGAAATCCATCCCGTTATCTCCTTTTCCGCACCATAGATATTGGAGTTAACTACCCAGCCACCCAGTGTTACTGCCAGTTGGGCTATCCTATCCCGGGCGCTAATCACATCCTCCACTGTTATTGACATATCTCCGGTGCGGACTATCATCCGCTCTTCTGGTATTACCACTCCTGCCCCGGGATAATACTCCTCCACTCCTGGTGTTGATGGCATTGGTAGCTTTTCAGGCTCCCTATAGCCCTCTTCTGGTGGCATTTCAGGTGGCATCGGGGCTGGCACTGGCATCACCTCGGTTAGTTTCCCACCGGCACAGGAAGTAAATACTAGCAGGCAGATGACTAGTATGGCTACTATTATTAACACTAGCTTTTTCATTGGGTAACCCCCATTATATATTATATATTCACTATACTATAACGCAGGTGATAAGGAAAGGGTTAGTATGATTTTCATCGGGTCTTACCGCTTGCCAGTGAAGCAAATACGCCTCCGCAACAAAGGGCGGTAAAAATGATAAAGGCTATCCTGGTACTGCTCAAAAACAACGAGTAGTATTCAGGGGTGATTTCGACCTTTCCGATGTAAATGGCGAATAGCAGCATAGCAATGCCCATACTGAAGCTCATTCCAACCTGTCGCATGGTTGCCAGCGTTGCTGAGGCTACTCCGTAAAATCTCTGTTTAACCGAACTCATTATGGCATTGGTGTTGGGGGAGGCGAAAAAGCCGAAGCCGAGACCAATGAGGATTAGACTGGCAATGATAAGCCCTAAACTTGTTTTTTCACTAAGGGAAATAAACAGAGAAAGCCCTACCGCGATTAGTCCCATGCCGACTGAGGCGAGAATTCGTGGTTCAATTCGGTCGGAAAGCCTGCCGGCAATTGGTGAAAAACTAGCCTGCACTATGGGCATGGCGACTAGAATTAAGCCAGCGTTTTGAGGGCTAAACCCTTTTATATATTGCAAGTAAAGGCTTAGAAGGAAACCCACGGCAAATCCAGCGCTGTAGTTGAGGAGCACGGCTAGGTTGGAGAAGGCGAAGGTCCTGTTTTGCCGGAAGAGGTTTGTATCCAGAAGAGGGCTGTCCACCTTGGCTTCTCGGTTGATAAAGGCAAAAATCCCCGAGGCACCCAAAATAATCAGCCATATCCCCAGCTTTGCCGGGAGCAGGGAAAAGCCGTATATTATCCCGGTGAGGGCGAGACCATAGATTACCGAGCCGGTAAGGTCAAACTTCTCCCCCCTCGCCTCAGCCCACTCCCCCCTCAGTTTAGTAAAAATAAGGGCAATTATCGTCGCCCCCAGAGGTACCACGACGAGGAATATACTTTGCCAGCCAAAGTGCTGGGTTAATAGTCCGCCCAGAACCGGACCCAGGGAAAGCCCCAGATAGGTCGCTGCTGCATTTATGCCCAGGGCTTTGCCCCTCTCCCCAGCAGGGAATACCGAGGTTAGGATGGCTATTCCAGTGGTGAATATCATGGCACCCCCGATTCCCTGTACCGTCCGTAGGGCAATCAGTACCGTGGTTGAAGGGGCAAATGCCAAGATGAGTGAAGCGAGGGTAAAAATAAATATCCCAGAGGTAAGGGTCCTTTTTCTGCCATATATATCGGCTAGTCGACCAAAGGGGAGGAGGCATGTTGCCGAGGCTAAGATATATGCTGTAGCCACCCAGCCCAGCAAAACGGCGTTCATTTGAAATTCACGGCCGATTGAAGGCAGGGCGATGTTAATAGCAGAGCCCATAAAGGTGGTAAGGAAAGAGCTTAACGCCGCAATAAGCAGAACCGCCCTTTTATTTACACCGCTATGTATACTCATCTCGCCATTATGTCCTTTCATAGTAACACAAGCCTAACCTTTTATGCCGGTTTACGTTATAACTTACAGATAGAAGAAGGTGAATTTTATGTACGCAACAATAGTTGACCACATGAAGAGGATGTGTTTTCGGCTAAGATGGCTTGCTATGTCCGATAGAGAAAGGTATTCCTACCTGTGGAAGCGGACAAGAGAAAGTCTACAGGCATCATAACTGCCTGACTAAAGCTGTAGTCAGCAGCATTAAACTTTTTAAATAGCTTTGTTTAATGGTTTGCCTTATTTCTTGGCATCTAGTCTGGCTAACATTCTCTCCGCAAAATTACCAAGCCCAAACAAACCAACCTTCCATAGCCGACCGTGATAAGTCCGGTACATCAAGACTGCCCACAGTATCCACCGAATGGTGAAGAAAATCACGAAAATAACAAAGGCGGCAATGGCAACGGAACCGACAATCCCAAGACCGGGATAGAGACCTCGACCGGCGTAGAAACCTCCCCAGTATCCCCAACCCCAAATTCCCCAGCTAAAGCTGTTAGCCACACCCCAGATAATATCAAGAATACCGAAGACGACCAGCGACTGCATGGCGTGGAAGCGGACTAGCTTATTCTTCTTCTCTATAATAAGGAAGATGATACCGGTTACCCATAAGCCAACATAGCATAGGAATCCGGCTTTATTTGTTGCAAGCTTGGTGGTTGATTCGCCTTCCGCTGCCTGCTTCTCCGCCTCAATCCGCGCCTTCTCCTCCTCATAAATCCTTTTCTTTTCTTCTGGTGATAACCCCATTTTAGACCCTCCTATAGTTTAAGATTGTCCTTTATTCTTGGCTACTTTCTAGTGCCAAATTGTTGGTCATATCGTTTATTGACTAGACTACAACCACGGTAATCTTCTCGGCTACTGAGACACATCTTGTCAGGGTTACCTTTGGCGTATTTCGTGCAGCCCCAGCATTGCAGCCTAGCCAAGTTAAACCGCTGGCCACGATTCTGTTGACGGATTTCGGTACACAGTCGTAGAGCTACCTCTTTTGGGATGGCATCCATTGATAAGCTCCCATATTCTTAACCTAAATTATGCCGTTGTCAATACCTCATTTCTCTGTTTTTACCCACAGCCTTTCCCCATCGGTAATAAATTCTATTGTGTTATTTTCAT
>CAYQQD010000054.1:0-5904 GCA_964419575.1 uncultured Dehalococcoidales bacterium
GGGCCGAAAAACTGAAGAGCCGCTTCTTCACTATAGGCACCAACTTCACCCTGAAAAGCGACTTCCCGTCCTTGTGTCCTTTTGCACGCCGCCACTATTTCTTTATAGATGCTTTTTATGACTTCCTGGCTTATGTTTTCATCCCGGGCAATGCTTTTGATATTTTCCCAGACCCTTTTTTCTCTTTCCTTGTCGTCAATTCGTTTTCCCTGTTTCTTTTTCTCCTCGCCTATTTCTTGGGCAATCCTCATCCTCTCAGCTATAAGCTTAACTATACTGGCATCGGTGTCGTCTATTTTCCTTCTCAAATCTTCCAGGTTCATTTTATCACCCTCGGGATTAGTCCAGCCCTCATGGCGAAGTCGCAGAGGGTTACCGCCATCATTGATTCCACTACAACGACCGCTCTGGGGGCGATACAGACATCATGCCTCCCTTTGACCGTCAGACTGGCATTCTCCATGTCTTTAATGTTTACCGTCGGCTGGCTTTTAGCGATAGAAGATGTTGGCTTAATGGCAACCCTGAGCACTATCGGCATGCCATTACTTATCCCACCAAGGATGCCGCCGGCATTGTTGGTCACGGTAACTATCTTACCGTTTCTGATGGTGAATGGGTCGTTATTCTCTGAGCCCCTTTTCCTAGCTGCGGAGAAACCTGAGCCGAATTCAACCCCCTTGACTGCGGGGATGGCAAACAGGGCTTTAGCTAGGTCTCCGTCTAAGGTGTCAAAGACTGGCTCCCCCAAGCCGACCGGGACATTTAGGGCTATGCCTTCTATCATCCCGCCAATGCTATCACCCTCTTCTTTGACCTTCTCAATGGCTTTAGCCATGGCTTCGGCGGCTTTCAGGTCGGCACATTTGACCGGATTTTTTTCAACATTTTCTCTTATTTCATCAAACCCCTTGGGCTCAGCCTTTACGCCGCCGATTTCAATAGTGTGAGCCAGAACCTCAATACCAATTAGATTAAGCAACTTTTTAGCAATAGCCCCAGCCATGACAAAGGTAGCCGTAATTCTGCCTGAGAATCTGCCGCCACCTCTGAAATCATTAAACCCTCCGTACTTCATAAAAGCGGTGTAGTCGGCGTGCCCCGGTCTAAGCAGGAACCTGGTTTTTTCATATTCGCTGGAATCTATATCCCGATTCCATATCACCAGACAGACGGGGGCACCGCTAGTCTTGCCATTGAAAATACCAGAAAGAATCTCAACCTTATCCTTCTCTGCCCTCTTGGTTCCGGCTATACTTACCCCTGGTTTTCTCTTGTCTATTTCTTTTTGGATGTCCTGCTCAGTAATAGGTAGACCGGCAGGGCAACCGTCTACAATAATTCCCACGCATCTGCCATGGCTTTCACCAAAGCTGGTTATGCTGAAAAGCTTACCTAGGCTATTCTCCATCTATCTTTACCTCCCCGCCTATACTTTTTAAGACCTCCCAGAATTGAGGGAATGTCTTTGACACACATTCGGCATCATTTATTACTGTCTCCCCGGCTACCGAACCGAGGATACTGAAGGCCATGGCAATTCTGTGGTCACCCTTGGAATCTATAACTGAGCCTTTCGGGGTTGAGCCGGCGATGATTAACCTGTTTCTTTCCTCTTGGACTTTTACCCCCATTTTTTGAAGCCCTTCCCTTACCGCCAAAACCCGATTTGATTCCTTTATTCGCCCCCTTTCTATCCCAACCAGTTCGCTTACTCCATCTGCTGATGCGGCAAGAGCCACCATGGTGGGCAGAAGGTCTATGCAGTCGGACAAATCGGCTCGTATGGCATTTAACCTTGCCCTTCTTACTGTGACTGAGTTTTTGCCCGTCTTGACCACAGCCCCCATGTCTTTCAAAAAGTTTAGTATTATTTTATCACCTTGCCAACTCTCTGGGCTTAGGTTTTCTACCTCTATCTCTCCAGACAAAGCCCCCAAAGCCAAGAAATATGAAGCCGAAGACCAGTCCCCTTCCACCCTGTATTTAGTCGGTTTATATATCTGCTTTGATACATCAAATTCTGTTAAATCTTCGGAGTAGTCCACCTTTATTCCAAACTTTTCCAGACAGTCCAGGGTCATCAGCACAAAGGGCTTTGATTCTAATGGCGTAGTCAACCTGATTTTAACACCCTCGTCGGCAAAAGGGGATATGAGCAGTAGCGCCGATACAAATTGAGAGCTTATATTACCTGGTAGTTCGACTACCCCGCCCTTCAATTCTCCTCCGTCAACAACTACTGGAGCTACCTCGCCCTGGCAGGAGCAGTTGACCCCCAGTTGTCTCAGCGCTTGGACTAACAGTCTGACTGGTCTCTTGGATAGAGAGGGTCCGGAGACTAATCGGCATTTACCTGGGATTAGGGAGCAGATAGCGGTCATAAATCTCAAGGTAGCGGCAGATTCACCACAGAATAGGTCAGTAACTGGCTGGTGAAGTTCGCTGCCTTTAACCTGCCAGGAGTCCTCTTTTTGATGGATACCAACGCCAATCTGGCTCAACACGTTCAGGGCAGCTTCGGTATCGTCTGAGGTTAATGGGTGTAATATTTCACTTTCGCCCTTGGCTAGGGCAGCGCACATCAACCCCCGAATGGTATAGCTTTTGGAAGAAGGGGCTATCACCTTGCCTTTTATCTTGCTTTTAGAAATTGAAGCTTTCATCCTCTTGTAGCTTCTCTATTATTTGCTCAACAACAGCATCAACACCCAGTTTTGAGGTATTTATTTTGATATCGGCGGCTCGCTCATAAAACGGCTTCCTGAATTTTAACAGCCCTTGGATAGTTAGAGCGGGATTAGCTACTTTAAGGAGCGGCCTTTCTTCGGCATCATTTGATGTCCGTTTTAGTATTATTTTTGGGGACGCGGTAAGGTAGACTATTAAGGATTCCTTTCTTAGCCTATCAATGTTTATTTTATTCAGGACTACCCCGCCACCACAAGCGATAACCTGGTTCTTGCCCTCGGCAACCTCCTTAGTAACCTCAATCTCAAGTTCCCGAAAGACTATCTCACCATCCTGCTTAAATATCTCAGGGATGGCCTTCCCTGTTTTCTGCTCAATTAGAGAGTCCAGCTCAATGAATTTTTTACCTAGCTTCTCCGCTAGAGCTTTGCCAACTGCAGTTTTCCCCGTCCCCATAAAACCGATGAGGGCGATGTTAGTTTTCATATCCTTGTAGCCCCTTAATCACTTCTTCCTTCATTAGCTTGACCGGGGCTTTTACCCCAGTCCAGAGTTCAAAGGCTAAAGCTCCCTGCCAGACTAGCATGTCAACCCCACTTATAGTTTCAGCACCAGCCGCCTCAGCTTCTCTCAGTAGCCTTGTTTTGAGTGGATTATACACAATATCAAAGACAGTAAGCGACGGTTTGAGCAAATCGGGACTGACCGGGGTTTCATCACTATTTGGTTTCATGCCGACACTGGTAGCGTTAACCAGAATATCAGCCTTTTCTAACACCTTTGCCAGATTTTCCTCATTCAGTTCTAAGGCTTCAACTTCTTTCTTAAAGACCTGTGAAATCCTACTAGCTAGCTCCTCTGCCCAATCTAACTCTAATAGACGGTTGAGGATAACCAGATGCGCACCTCTTTCGGCAAGAATAAAAGAAATTGCTCTTGAGGCGCCACCGGCTCCCAGAATGACCACGTTCTTTCCTCTTGGCTCGTTTTTTCTTTCAAGCAAGGCTTGTAGAAACCCGGTGGCATCGGTATTGTAGCCGGTTAAAGCCCCGTCATCATTTACTATGGTATTGACTGCACCTATCCTCTGAGCCAGGGGATCTAGCTCATCTAGGAGCGGGATGACGGCAACCTTGTGTGGTATGGTAACATTTAGTCCTCTTATATTCAGGGCTCTCATCCCGGCAATAGCCTTAACTAACTCCTCCTTCTTCACCCTGAACGGGACATATAGGTAATTTAGCCCTAGCTTGTCAAAGGCGGCGTTATGCATCACTGGCGACATACTGTGCCCTATAGGGTCGCCTATTACTCCGCAGATTCTACTCTCAATCGAGATGGTCTTATTTTTCATGGCTACATCACTTTATCAAATCATAAAGCTTCCTTAACTCTCTGGCTGTTATCTGCCCTGGGGCAGACTCTTTACCCTCTTCTACTGAGGCGTAGGTAAAATCACCACCAACCAGTGGGCAAAGAATTCGGCTAGCCAGCCCCAGAGGACCCATAGCAAATGAAACCATTTTTGTTTTGGGGGACTCGGCAATAAGTTGCAAAACAGTCAAATTATCCTCGAACCTTTGCGCTGTAGTAATTACCTTACATATATCAGCGCCGGCGGCTAATTGCCGTTGAATTATCCCCTGCATCATATTAAGAGGGGGCGTTTTCTCCAGTTCATGAAACGACAAAAGGCATCTTGCCCTCTTCTTGATAACTGGCATGGCTGCCTCTAAGTTTCTGGTATTAAGTTCAATATCAACTATGTCTGCCCCTAACTCGGTGGCTGTAACAAGCTCTTCTATTCTTCCGGCTTCGTCTCCCTCCCATTTGCCCCCCTCCTCGGCGCACCGATTAGATGCTATCCAGGGTTTATGGAGTTGCTTAACCACTTCTTGCCAGCCGTCACCGATGAGGTCTATTCGCACCTCAAATAATTCAACGAATGGTTCAATTGCCCTTATTGCCGCTAAGTCTTTATTTACTATGACAGCACAGATTCTAGGTCTCTTCATTCCAATCCACCAAAATTTGTCTTACTAAAGACAGGCTTACTTCATCGGTGATAAACACGCTACCTAGAGATTTAGGTAAGATGAACCTTACCTTGCCTCTCAGGACCTTTTTATCATGTGTTATTGCCTGGATTATTTCTTCCACCTTGAGGTCGGGCATTTTTGTGGGCAGGCCGGCTCTTTGGATGAGGCGGTTTAATCTAAGGAGCTCATTTTTGTCAAGTATTCCCATCCGGTTTGAAATTTTGGCGGCAGCTAGCATCCCGATAGCTACCGCTGTGCCGTGTTCCACCGTGAAATCCGATGCCGATTCAATGGCATGTCCAACCGTATGACCGTAGTTCAAAATAGCTCTCAAGCCTAAATCTTTTTCGTCCTTTTCCACTATTTCGGTTTTAATCTTAGCCGACCTGAAAACAATCTCTTCAAGTGCCCGGTCGTCAAGCGCTCGTATCTTATCAAGGTTATCTTCAATATAGATAAGAAGCCCTTTATCCTGAATTACGGCATATTTTATGACCTCGGCTAGTCCATCACTGAGTGTCTTGGTATCGAGCGTTTTCAGGGTAGCGGTATCGGCAATTACTAACCTTGGCTGATAGAAGGCACCGATTCTGTTTTTCAGTTGCCCGTGGTCTACTGCTACCTTACCCCCGATGCTGCTATCAACCTGGGCTAGCAGGGTGGTTGGTAATTGTATCAGTGGCACCCCCCGTAAATAAGTGGCGGCAACAAATCCTGCCAGGTCGCCAATAACCCCGCCACCTAAAGCTAAAATAGGGGTTGTCCTTTCGGCAAAGGAATCGGTCAATTCATTATATAACCTACCGGCAACCTCTAACGATTTTTGCTCTTCCCCATCAGGAACCTGAAGTATAGTGACCCTGAAGCCCTCTTTGGGGAGATTCTGCTCTAGAGTGTCGCCATATAGCCCCTTCACTATGGGGTTGGTGATAATGACCAGGCTACCAGTAAACCCGTTTTCTTTTAACCGTTGCCCAGTCTGCTCTAGCATCCCTGAGCCGATATGTATGTGGTAACTATTATTACCAAGCCTTACCTTAACTTTTTTCATTTCTTTCAGGTTTAATCAGTTTATGGATTCTTTGGCAGGCATCGATGACTTTTTTAAGTTCATCGGGCGTAATTGCCTGCTGGGCATCAACCAGTGCTTCTGCCGGGTTATAGTGTACCTCAA
>CAYQQD010000055.1:0-5873 GCA_964419575.1 uncultured Dehalococcoidales bacterium
TTATCGCCTTTGTTCGGGCCTACTTTGATTTCCCTTTTCGCCTCCTCTCTATAGTCCGGATGGTACTTTGATAGTAAGGTGTGTCGTTCCTTCAGGGACATAGAAGGGAATTCTTCTCCCCGCCTCTTTTTAGCTATGCGTTCCGGTCTCGTCTCTTCAACCTTCTTTTTGAGTCGTTCCAATTTTTTAGGATATGGCATATGTCTTCTTCCTCACCAAACCTATTCGAGGAGAAAGCGTTTTTCGCTTGGCATCCAATCCTCGGTAGCCGTTGTCGGTTCCATTTCCCTCTCAAGGTACGCTTTTCTTAGTTCCTCCTCATTCATTTCCATGAGAGATTTAAGTATTTTGTCGTAACGGTTTTCCTTTGTTATTACTTGAACAGCCTTCCTAAGGTGCTCCGCCTTTGGCAGAATTTTCCCCCCGTAAATTCTTCGGGCAAGCTGGAAAATATGGTATTTAGGCAGTTCTCCAAAGCACCGTGATGCACAAAGTCCGCATTGAATACAGTCGAAGGTAAGCTCAGCTGCCTTCTTTATATTTCCTTGCTTTAAGGCTGACACAGCATCCATGACTTCAATATCCATGGGACAGATTTTGGTACAAGCGTTGCAGGCAACGCAGCGAAACAGCTCCGGATATAGCTTAAATATCTCCTCGGGAATGGACTTTAACTCTTCAAACCTATAGCTGGCACGATTGGCAGGATAAAATGGTATCTGGGTTAAGTAAATCTCGGGCTCAACCACTGTTTGACAGGCAAGCCCAACGTGGATTTTATAGTCTCCCGGCTTGCGATAGACCGTAGCACACGCCCCACAGATGCCACCGCGGCAGCCACAGCCACGGATAAACTTAAAGCCAGCATATTCCATAGCCTTCATAATGGTAAGCGACTCAGGGACTTCGTACCTTTTACCCATTATGAATACGGGAACCATCTTGGTAGTGACTACTGGATTTCCTTCCACGTTACTCATCTTTAGTCATCCTCTAAGCAAACCATGGAAAGCTAAGCAGGCAAAAGGGAGCCATACTCACTCCCAGTCAGGTCTGGTAGCCTATCCACCGATTAGGCATCTCGCTTTCTGTCATTCCAGCAGACAACTATACCATAACTACCCCTGTATTACCAAGGGATAGAACGCACACCCGTACCCATTTCAGCATTGCCATTTTTGCGAATATCTATTCTGTTATGCTTCCGAACATTTCTGAGAGAGAAAAGGACCCAGTTCTTTTATCTTAGCTGTCATATCATTGATGACCTGGGCAAAGCGGCTCCCCTCTGACGCAGATACCCATTCCAGCCATAGTCGTTCCTCTTCAATCCCTAGTTGCTTCAGCATCTTCTTCAGTAGAGCAATGCGTCGAGCCGCTTTATAGTTTCCTTCTATATAATGGCAGTCACCAAAATGGCAACCACCAATCAATACGCCATCAGCCCCCATACTGAAGGCTTTAATTATAAAAGTAGGACTAACCCGCCCACTACACATAACTCGAATCGCCCTTACATTAGGGGCATATTGGATTCGTGAGGTGCCGGCTAAGTCTGCCCCAGCATAAGAGCACCAATTACATAAGAATGCAACAATCTTTGGTTCAAAATTGTCCATCTAGTCACCTGTTCTAATTAGCTAAACAGCGCTTCTATTTGTGCCAAAATCTCCACATCTCTAAAGTGGTTCATAGTGATGGCTTCTGAAGGGCAGGCAGCGCCACAGGTGCCGCAGCCTTTACATACCGCTTCAGCGACATGAGATACCTTCTTACCATTTCGCGCTTGAAGTTCGATAGCTTTGAAGGGGCACAAAGGTTCACAAGTCCCGCAGCCCGAGCATATATCTTCGTCAACCAAGGCGGTTATCGCCTCAGGCTTCACATAGCCAGTTCTCATAGGAATCGCCGCTTTTGCCGCAGCAGCATAAGCTTGAGAAATACCACCGGCAATATCTGTGGGCCAGCGGGCTGAGCCACAAATGTAGATACCATCGGTGGCAAACTCAATCGGCATCAATTTGAGATGCGCCTCGAGGAAGAAACCCTGCTCACTCAAGGGGACTTTAAGCATCTTGGAGATTTCCTCATTGTCGCCTCTAGGGACTAGAGGAGTGGTAAGCACCACCATATCCGCAGGAAGCTCTACCTCCCTGCCCCTCAACTGGTGCCATACCTTTACCTTCTCAGCCTTTCCATTCCCCATAATTTCGGGGGGCTTTTCCAAACCATATCTTATAAATCTAACACCCTGCTCCATAGATTTCCGATAGTAGTCTTCAAACTCTACCCCATAAGCCATCAAATCCCGGTGCAATACCCAGACCCTTGCCTCAGGGCTACTTTGCTTAATTAAGGTAGCATTTTTGACCGCGGTCATGCAACAAAATCCGCTACAATATGTTCGCTCTGGAACCCGTGCTCCCACACAGTTGATTATCACCACATTTTGCCCACCGAGTCCCCCCCTTTTCATTCTCTGCTCCAGCTCAAGCTGAGTCACGACATTGGGAAGCTTGCCATAACCATATTGACCTGCTGGCTTTAGTTCTTCAGCGCCAATGGCGACAATAATAGTGCCAACCTTGACGTTGCTCTCCTTCCCGTTCTGGTCTAAAGTAGCATCAAAGTTCCCCATAAACCCACTCACACTCTTTACCTTGGTAGAGAGGTAGGTCTTGATCTGGCTATGATTCTTCACCTTTTGAACAAGCGAGCCGACTAGTTTGCTTGCTTCTTCATCAGTGGTGAAGAGCTTATGGACATGCAAAAGGATGCCACCAAGCTGTTTTTCCTTTTCCACTAGCTGAACCTCTAAGCCCTGCTCAGCTAGATTTAAAGCAGCATTCATTCCAACTACACCACCACCTATGACCAGGGCTGAAGGGGTTACCTGGACCTCAACCTCCTCTAATGGCTCTAGAAGGCTTGCCTTGGCTATTCCCATCCTGACGAGGTCCTTAGCCTTTTCGGTCGCTTTTTCTGGCTCTCGCATATGCACCCAAGAGCATTGGTCTCTTATGTTGACAAACTCGAAGAGATATTTATTCAAGCCTGCTTCCTCACAAGCCGCCCTGAAGAGTGGCTCATGCGTTCTGGGCGTGCAAGAAGCTACTACAACGCGGTTTAAGTTGTACTCTGCGATTGCTTTCTTTATCGCCGAGATCCCCTCCTCAGAGCAGGTAAACAGATTGCGCTCGGCATGCACCACATTGGGGAGCCCCCTAACATATTCCACTACCTGCGGCACATCCACATAGGCTCCAATATTTGTACCGCAATGGCAGACAAAAACCCCAATGCGAGTTTCTCCCATCCTAGCTGCCTCCTGCCAGAGCCTCGGCGGCTCTAGCCGCTGCCCCCGACCCCTGCACTACGGAGTCCGGGATATCCCTAGGGCTATGAACATAGCCACAGGCAAAAATTCCACGCCTTGTGGTATCTAACGGTTGGGCAAGCTTATTTGGTACCTCCACAAAACCATATTCATTCAACCCCAGGCCTAATATCTCTGCCAGTTCCTTAGTGCCTCGGGAAGGAGTTATTGCCTGACAAAGAACCACTAACTCTACTTCCAGGCTCTTTATCTCAGTGGTAACAGTATCCTCATACCACACAATTGGATTTTGGTTTTCAGAATTGACCTCTATCTTACCCGGGCGACCTCTGATGTATGTCACATTGTAGTCCTCTTTCGCTCTTGTAATATATTCCTGAAACCTTTTGCCCACCGCCCTTAAATCGGTGTAGAAGATTGTGGACTTTGTCCCCGGATGATGCTCGTAGGCTAGAATTGCCTCCTTAGAGGCGTGCATGCAGCAGACGCTGGAGCAATAGGCTTTATGCCTAAAGTCACGGGACCCAACGCATTGAATGAAGGCTACGTTGTCAGGGGTCTTTCCATCCGAAGGGCGCTTGAGCTCTCCAAAGGTAGGCCCAGATGCCGCAGTCAGCCTTTCGAATTCTATAGCAGTGATTACATTCTTTATCTTTCCATAGCCATATTCGGTTAACGGCGAGACATCGTACAAATCAAGACCTGTAGCCATGATTATTGCTCCTACGTTGACTTCGATGTGTTCATCGTGCATCGTGTAAGCTATGGCATTTGGCTCGCACCGTTTTTCACATTCATGGCATTCGATGCACCCTTCCATTTGTCCTGCAAGGCAGCGTGAAGATTCTTCTACAGCTTCCTCCAGAGTATAACCCAAAGCCACCTCACGAAAGTCCTTGGTCCTCTTCCTGATAGGCTCCCATTTCATCTCCGCCCGTCTTTTGGAAAGGAAGCGTTTCTTCCTATCCTCAACCTCTTCCTGGGAAAGCTTCTCTGGCTTCGTTTCCTCTTCTTCAACCTCAATAGGCTTGCCCTGTAGATACAAGTCTATAGACCGAGCTGCCTTCTTACCCGCTGCTATGGCATCAATCACAGAAGCTGGTCCAGTAACTGCGTCACCTCCGGCAAATACCCCATCAACGTTAGTCGCCCCAGTCTTAGGGTCAATTTCTATTGTGCCTCCCTTAGAGAGCGAGAGCCCAAGCTCCTTAACGAATCCTGTTTCCGGAGTCTGGCCAAGGGCAGCAATCACTGTATCCACTGGAGAAATAAACTCAGAGCCCTTGATAGGAATAGGTCGAGGACGACCACTCGCATCTGGCTCCCCGAGCTTCATTCTTATACACTCCATCTTGGTGAGTCTTCCATTCTCGGAGAAGAAACGGGTTGGGGCAGCCAGGAACTCAAGCCTTATCCCCTCCTCCCTTAGCGCTGCCACTTCCTCCGCAGACGCTGGCATCTCAGCATGGGAACGACGATACACAATGGTCACTTCCTCGGCGCCGAGGCGCTTGGCGGTTCGCGCGCAGTCAACTGCCGTATTCCCGCCACCAATAACTGCCGTTTTCTTACCTACCTCTACCTTCTCCCCAAGATTTACGGCTCGCAAGAACCCTATCCCATCCATCACCCCGGGAAGAGACTCCCCCTCTACCTTGAGTCTCATCCCACTGTGAGCTCCAACGGCAATAAAAAGCGCATCGTAGTCTTTCCTTATTTCTTGTAGGCTAATATCTCTGCCAACCTGAACCCCAGTCCTTATATCCACACCAAGCTTCTGAATGTAATCTATCTCTTTCCGTAAAATGACCTTGGGTAGGCGGTATTCAGGGATACCGACACGAAGCATGCCTCCCGGTTGGGGAAGGGCTTCAAAGATAGTTACTTGGTGCCCTTTTAGGGCAAGGTCGTTTGCCGCGGCAAGGCCAGCCGGTCCCGAACCGACAATGGCTACCTTCTTATCCGTTTTGGTGATAGTTGGAACTTCAAGTTGCTCAATATTCACTTGATCGGCGGCAAACCTTTTAAGGTCGCGGATAGCCATGGGCTCATCCATTTGACCTCGATTACAGGCTTCCTCACAAGGAGCGTAGCATACCCGACCGCAGGTCGCCGGGAGGGGATTTGTATCCCTTATGAGCTCATAAGCCGCTTGAAACTCCCCCTCAGCAATAAGCTTAATGTAGCCCAGCACGTTAGTATGAACGGGACAGGCATCCTTACAGGCTGCTTTACACGGACGCTCTTCTCTCTTGTCAATGGTGTATCTCTTAGGGACAGCCTGAAGGAAGGGGATAAAAATAGCCTTTCTTTTCCCAAGCCCATGGTCAAACTCCTTTGGCAGGATAACCGGGCATCCCTCCTCACAGAGACCACAGCCGTTACATTTACTCCAGTCGACAAAAGTCGACCGCTTCCTTATCTTGACTTTAAAGTTGCCAATCTCTCCGGAGACGTTCTCCACTTCAGAATAAGTATAAAGCTTTACATTGGAGTGAGAACTTGCCTCTATCATCTTGGGGGCGAGAATGCACAT
>CAYQQD010000056.1:0-5852 GCA_964419575.1 uncultured Dehalococcoidales bacterium
CTGCGGAAGATAAAGTTGCCGGTGGTAATCTCATTGCGGAAGGCTTTACCTATCTGGGCGATGCCGAAGGGCAGCCTTTTCCTGGTAGTATTCAGCACATTCTCGAAGTTAACAAACATCCCCTGAGCTGTTTCCGGACGCAGGTAAACGACGCTGGCGTCTTCCTCAATCGGTCCCATAAAGGTCTTAAACATTAAGTTGAACAGGCGGGGTTCGGTTAATTCACCGCCGCAGGAAGGGCAGCTAGTACCGGCTAATTCATCAGCCCGCCATCTCAAGTGGCAGCTCTTACACTCTACCAGTGGGTCGGTAAACCCTTTTAGGTGTCCGCTGGCTTCCCACGTTTGGGGGTGCATCAGGATGCTAGCATCCAGACCGACCATGTCGTCCCGTTCTTGGACCACAGCTCGCCACCAAGCCTGTTTAATATTCCGCTTTAGCTCCACCCCCAGGGGACCGTAGTCCCAGCAGCTAGACAAGCCGCCATATATTTCACTGCTGGGGAAAATAAAGCCCCGCCGCTGGCAGAGGGAGACAATCTTTTCCATATTAACCTTTGATGGCGTCGGTTCAGTCACACTGTGCTCCTTGGAAATTATATTTTGTAAGCATTGTAGCTGAAAATACTAGGTATTGCAAAGCCCCTCTCTAAAATCTCTCCCCCCTCTCTGAGAGATTGTTTAACCTAAACGGGTGTTTAAGAGGGGCGTTAGCCCCTCTTCTATAAATGCTTTCCCCCCTCTCCTTGAGAAGGAGAGGGGGGATAAAGGGGGGTGAGGTTAATAAACAGTCTTCTTTAATTATTCTTGGCATTAGCTTTAGTTAGTGGTAAAATGTAAAGTTATATTAGCGAGGGGGTATAAAGTGATTGTTGACAAACTGGTAGTCGGACCGTTTGCTGCTAACTGTTATATTGTGGGCTCTCAATCTAATCGGGAGGGGATGATAGTTGACCCCGGTGATGAGGCTAAGAGGATTTTGAACAAGGTTAAAGAGCTAGGACTTGACATAAAGTTAGTTGTATTAACCCACGGGCATATAGACCATACCGGTGCCTTAAAAGAGGTCAGGGAGGCTACTGGTGCTGAGGTAGCGGTTCACGGTGAAGATGCCAAATCTCTCAAGGCACAGCCCATAAGCAGAATATTCGGTCTTTCCTATCCCACGCCGCCTCCCCCGGACAGGTTACTTAAAGACGGGGATAGCATAGACGTTGGCGACTTGCATTTCTTGGTTCTTCATACCCCGGGTCATACCCCGGGAGGCATTTGTCTGCTGGGGGAGGGGGTGGTGTTCAGTGGGGATACCCTGTTCAATTACAGTGTTGGTAGGACTGACTTGCCCGGCGGCAGCCATAGCCATCTAATGGATAGCCTCCAGACCAAGCTTATGACACTACCTGACAACACTATTGTTTACCCCGGTCATGGACCTGAGACTACTATCGGTGCTGAGCGGAAAGGCAACCCTTTCCTGGTCAGCTAACTATTTTTAGAAAAGGCCAGGAAACCGCAGTAAAACCGGTGCCAAGAGTAGTGAGATTACCGCCATTAGCTTGAGCATAATATTGAGTGATGGTCCAGCAGTATCCTTCATCGGGTCGCCGGTGGTATCACCTATTACTGCTGCCTTATGGGCATCTGAGCCCTTTCCGCCAAAATGCCCGGCTTCAATCCATTTCTTAGCATTATCCCAAGCCCCGCCGGCGTTGTTTAACGTGACGGCAAGAATAAAGCCTGTTGCCAGGGAGCCAAGCAGGAAGCCGCCAAGAGCAAATTTGCCCAGTACTATTCCCACAACTATGGGGGTAATTATGGTCATGATTGAAGGAGCTAGCATCTCCTTAAGTGCTGCTCTAGTGCAGATATCCACGCACCGTCTATATTCGGCTTTTGCCTTGCCTTCTCTCAGACCTGGTATCTCACGCCACTGCCGCCGCACTTCATCAACAATAAGCCCTGTGGTTACACCGACCGATTTCATGGTCATGGCAACAAAGAAAGCCGGTATAAGGGCACCGATAACGACACCTACGATAACCGGGGCACTTAGCAGACTTAGCTCTGGCGCGGCTACCATTTTCCCTCCAGAAAAGGTTATTAATTTTGCTGCTACCGCATAGGAAAGGATTAGTCCTAAAGCGTTCAGAACAGCAGCACCAATAGCAAAACCTTTACCTGTAGCTGCCGTGGTGTTACCTAGCGAGTCTAAAGCGTCAGTCCGCTCTCGCACCTCAGATGGTAATCCAGCCATAGTACTGATGCCACCGGCGTTGTCAGCCACCGGTCCGTAGGCATCAGTGGCTAATGTTACGCCTAATGTTGATAGCATACTGGTAGCCGCTATAGCTACTCCATAAAAGCCGGCAAATTTAAAAGCGATGACGGTGGCTACAGCTATAAGGACGACCGGTGGCCAGCTACTGGTGAGACCGGTGGCAAAGCCACGAATTATAGTTGCCCCACCGCCAATAGTTGAAGCTTGTGAGATTTCCCTGGTTGGCTTAAAGGCATAAGAGGTAAAATAGTTTGTGCTTTCCCCCATAACTACGCCAGCTATCAACCCAGCAAGTACTGCCCAGAAGATTCCTAGGCTGGCACCTAAGAAATATATCGTCAGGAAAGCAAACACGGCAGTCAGTATTGAAGCGCTAAGTGTGCCCCGTCGCAATGCTCCCAGGAGAGCTCTCATATCCGGCTTCTCGCCAACTCTTACCAGGAAGCAGCCAATTATGGAAGCAACTATGCCACCGGCGGCAATTAACATCGGGAGGTACCAGGCGGTCTGGATATTGGTGACTATACCAATGCCGACGGCTATGCTAGCTAGGGTCATAGAAGCAATAATCGCCTCGACATAGGATTCAAAAAGGTCAGCACCCATACCACACACATCCCCGACATTGTCGCCAACAAAATCGGCAATGACGGCGGCGTTTCTTGGGTCATCTTCAGGGATGCCAGCTTCTACTTTACCTACTAGGTCAGAGCCAGCATCAGCCCCTTTAGTAAAGATGCCACCTCCCACCCTGGCAAAAAGGGCTACCAGTGAAGCTCCGGTGGCGTAAGCCGGAATTATCGCCATAAAGTTGGGGGTATCATGCCAGACGAAGTAAAGGATAGATATACCGATGACACCAATACTAACCACGGTTAATCCCATTACGGCTCCGCCTCGGAAGGAGACACGTAGCCCTTGATTTAGGTTCTTGGTTGCGGCGGCAGTGGTTCGGCTATTAGACCTAACTGCCATGTTCATGCCGATATAGCCAGCACCTAGGGAGCAGATAGCGCCAACGATGAAGGCTACCGCTGATTTCCAGCCTAAATCAGGGCTAACAAAGCCAAGAAGACCTAGGACTACGGCAATGACAATTACAACGACAATCTCAGTGCGGTATTCTCGGTGGATAAAAGCCATTGCCCCTTCTTGGATTGCTTTAGAGATCTCCCTGATTCTTTCGGTCCCTTGGTCTTGTCTTAATACGTACTTAGCAAAGTAAACAACAACACATGCCCCAACGATTCCACATATGATACCTATCCATGCTAAATCCATAATAGGCTCCTATCTAGCTAGGAAGATTAGTGTTGCCATTGGTTAGAGATTGTCTTCGTATTTTCCTAGTCTTTCCTCGAGGCCCTTTTGCCTTATGACTAGGGTTAGGTCAGCGCGTGTCTTTTCTAGGATGCCTCTAACCACATCGGTGGTATGGCGTAGACCACCGGTTATAGCATCAGGGAAGTCCATAGTAACTAGAATGTTATAGATATCGTCCATAGCTGAGAGTAATTCTTCGCCTCGTGACAGGTCACCCCGTCTCATACTATCTAGGAGGTAGCGCCTTAGCTCGCCTACTGCTTCACCCAGCCCGTTGAGGTAGGCGGTAAAGTCAATGCCCAGTTCGTCGGGGGTAGGCGGCTGGTTGCCGGTTACTAGGGCAAGGGTAATGCTTCCTTCGGCAAACTCCTTTTGAGCATCTTTGATAAAGCCGGTGGCACGAAGCTCGCTGTAATCGGCAACAGTTTGCTCTACTTGGTTAAGCAGGTTGCGGGCTGATTGGAGCAGTTCTTTAGCCTGGTCAAACTCTTGGCGGTGCACAGCCCGGATGGCATTACTGCAGTAGCGGATGACCTCCCGACATAAAGGCAGCACCTTTTCTCTAGCCGCATCCTTGGCTGAGAAGCTCTGCCGAATTTGTTCAGCAATTGAATCTAGATTATCGGTCAATTTACCCACTTTGTGTCTCAAGTCTAGCCGCTATTTGCCGGGCGGCCTCCTTCGGAGATTCAGCTTGCAATATAGCACTAATTACAGCTACTGAACTAGCCCCAGCAGCTATAACTTCAGCAGCATTGTCCTTAGTAATGCCACCAATAGCCACCAGGGGTAAGGTTACTGCCTGTCTGATTTGGCGTAGCCCGTCTAAGCCAATGACCTTCGCTGCTTCTTTGGATGTGGTTGGATAAATCGAGCCGACGGCAATGTAATCAGCCCCGTCAGCTTCGGCGGTAACCGCTTGCTCTACGGTAGTTGTTGAGCAACCCAGAATTTTATCTATCGGCAGTAGTTTACGGGCGGCTTTAACGGGCAGGTCGTCCTGCCCCAGGTGCAGTCCATCGGCATCAGCGGCCAGGGCGATATCAAGGTAGTCATTTACGATAAAAAGCACATTATGCTCAGCACATAAATTTTTGAGCTGTTGAGCGATAGGTAGCAGCTCCTGTTTACTCAGGAGTTTATCACGCAGTTGAATTGTCCTAGTTCCACCATGGATTATCTGACTGGCTACTTCAAGGTGGCTGCGTCCTTTTAGGGCTTGGGTATCTATAATGGCGTAAAGCCCGGGCATATGCTTTATCTTATCTTGGCGGAGTAGCCTGGACAGCAAATTCCGCTCTATTGAGTAGAGACTAAATCGAGCTTGCTTGAACTTCTCTGGGTCTAAATGAGGTGTAATGTCTGGGAGCTTAGCCAGCTCCTCTACGCTTCTCAGCGATTCCTGGACCCTTCTGGAGTTAGCCACAATCATTAGCGGTAGCTCTCTCTGCCTCTCTTGTTCCGGAGCTTCAATGCTAATGCCAACGTCACCCTCTGAATTTCGAGCCTGAAGGAGCTGCTTATTAAATGACCAATCGCCTGTCACCAGCTCATGGCGCATAGCTTTTAACTGCTGAGTGAGAGCGGCGTCATTAAGCAGTAAGCGAGCTACATCCTCAAGAAGACGGAGCCCCTCGCCAATGCGGTTTAAATTGGCGTCAATAATTCGTAGTGTTTGTCCTGATATTGCTTCTGAGGAAGGCATGTCTATAATTCCTTAGCAGTTAATTCTAGCATAGCCAAATTGGGGGGTAAAGTGGGGTAAGTTCAAGCTTCACTTACCGCATTTTCAATGAGTTCAATTCGTGATGGCTTCCCATTTTGGTCTAGTTCTACCGCCACAACATCAATGCGCCATAATGGCGGCAATTTACTATGAGTCTGCTGATAGTAGGCAGCCGTAGCCCTCATCCTTTCCCTCTTGGTTGGTGTGATTGACTCTTCAGGGCTGCCGAATTCCGAACTCTTTTTAGCTCTGACCTCGATGAAGACTAGCCAGTCTTTATGCTTGGCGACGATATCAATTTCTCCTTGAGGGCAGCGATAGTTAGTCTCCAAGATACGGTAGCCTCGCTTTTTAAGGAAGTCCTTGGCTAGTTTTTCACCCAGAATACCGGTATCCTTACGCTTCATTTGTTTATTATATCCCTTACCGGCCTGAAAGAGCGGCGGTGGATAGAGGATGGCCCCAGTTGGCGGAGGCAGGAGAGGTGCTTCTCGGTGCCATAGCCTTTGTGTTGGGCTAGTCCATA
>CAYQQD010000057.1:0-5747 GCA_964419575.1 uncultured Dehalococcoidales bacterium
GAGGTAGGCTATTTGCCCCGCTCGGCTTCTTTCCGTCTATGGGGCACAGGTTTCCCCCAAATGGTGGTTAGTCCTGAAGGGGAAATCTATATTGTTTATACTGCCTTCCCAGCCGATAACCCTGAGGACGGAGGCGATGTCTTTATTGTTCGTTCCTTTGATGGAGGCAAGACATGGGAGCGCTGGGTTAGGGTAAACGATGATGAGACCGGGCGTTTCCAATTCTTCCCGGCTATTGCTGTAGACCCGGAGGGCAACCTCCATATGATATGGGGGGATACCAGGGATGACCCGGCTGAACTTTCCTATCATATTTATTATTCTTGCTCCAAGGATAAGGGGGAGACCTGGGAATTTAACAGTCGGGTTAGTGATTTTCCGTCCAACCCGAATTACGCCTTCCCCCGTGGTCGGTACATCGGCGATTACTTTTCTATCAAGGCCATAGAGGATGACGTTTATATCACCTGGGCAGATAGCCGCCTTGGGGAAGTAACCGGAACTAATCAGAAAATTGGCTTTGCTCGAAAGCAACTCATGCCGGTCCCGACTATCTTCGTCTCGCCTCCCTCCGGTCCCGCCGGTCGGGATATAATCGTCAGCGGGCATTATTTCCAGCCGGATTCTGAGATTTTTGTCGAGGTAGGTGAGGTTATCACCGCCACCGGGCGCACCGCTGAGGACGGGACATTTTCTATTACCATCTTCGCCCCTATCAGTGGGGAGGGCGCTAGGTCGATAACAGCAATGGATATCTCAGGTAATGTTGCCACTGCTTCCTTCTTTACCGAGTTTGGCTTTGACAGTCTAAAGCAGAGTATCAGCGACGTTGAACAACGCTTGGGTGAACTTGGTGGACAGGGTGTACCCCCTGCTGAAGCCACACCGGGGGCAGCCGAGGGTTACCCTTGGCTGGTACCAGCCCTGGCTGGAGCCCTTGGCGGTGTTATTGGTGCCTTAGTCGTGGTCTGGTATCGCACCCGCACCAGGAGAAGTCAATAATATTAAAACCTCTTTAAGAATCTTTCAGCCGGGGATTATCAATTGGGATAAGAGAGGAAGACTTCTATGAGGCGGGCTTACCGCTATCTAGGTTTAATAGCTCTGGGGCTAATCCTTACTGGATTGGGGGTAGTCCTTGTCCACCCGGCTATAGCCTACGAGCCGCTCCATACCAAGCCCGGACCGGCGGTAGACAGGGTCTATTTTAAGGCTTTTCATGTGGACATTGCCGCTCCTTCGCTACAGAGGGGCGATATGGACCTCTACATCTATAGCCTTAAAACGATAATGGCTGAGAAATTTAAGGACACTCCCGGGGTTCATATGTATCAAGCTCCAGCTACCTCCCTTTCCCTGGTTCTTAATCCCAGCCCTGCCCCTGAAGGACAGTTAAACCCCTTGTCCATACGGGAAGTAAGGTTTGCCCTCAACTACATAATAGACCGAGAGTTCGTAGCCCATGAGATTTTTAAGGGCATGGCGGTGCCCATGTTGGCTCACGTCGGCGCCTTTGACTATGACTACCTAAATCTTTATCCACTGTTACGGCAATACAATATCTCCTACCAGCCTGAGCTGGCTAGCCGAATAATAGAGGAGGCTATGACTAATGCCGGAGCGGTACTCGAGGATGGTTATTGGCACTATAACGGACAGCGGATTGAACTTAAGTTTATCATTCGGGTCGAGGATGAACGGAGGGAAATCGGTGACCTTATTAGAGCTGAGTTAGAGAAGCTCGGGTTTTTTGCCGTTCCCGTCTATCACATGTTTGCCCCGGCTATTTTTACCGTCTATGGCACCGACCCTCAACTATTCCAGTGGCACCTTTATACTGAAGGATGGGGTAGAGGTGCTCCAGAGCGGTACGATTTTTCCTCAATTAGTCAAATGTATGCCCCCTGGTTAGGCAATATGCCGGGATGGCAGGAAGTAGGCTACTGGCAGTATCAGAATCCGGAGTTGGATGAGCTGGGGCAGCGTATATTGAAGGGCGATTTCAAGAACTTAGAGGAAAGGAACCAGCTATACTGGCAGGCTACCGAACTGGGATTAAAAGAGGCAGTGCGCCTATGGATTGCCACGGTAATAAATAACTTCCCGGCAACGGCTGAGCTTGAAGGCGTAACCGAGGATATTACTGCCGGACCCAAAGGGCTATGGACACTGCGCGAAGCCTACGTTCCGGGGAAGGCAGAATTAACCGTTGGACACCTGTGGGTATGGACAGAAAGGACTACCTGGAATCCAGTTGGCGGCTTCACCGATGTTTACAGCAACGATATATGGAAGAATATTCACGACCCGCCTCTCTGGCGACACCCCTTCACCGGCATTCCTATCCCTTTTCGAGCTGGATACCAGGTAGAGACCGCCGGACCTACCGGCAAACTGGATGTACCCACTGACGCCTTCATCTGGGATGCCACTGCTGGCAGATTCCTGCCGGTAAAGCCAGACACCAAAGCTACCAGCAAAGTCACCTTTGATTACTCTAAATACTTTCAATCTAATTGGCACCATGGTCAGCCGATAACTATGGCTGATGTCCTCTACTCTATCTATCAATCCTTTGATTTAGCTTACAACGAGGACAAGGTCAAGATTGAGTTTGCCTTGGCTACCACCAGCAAACCTTTCCTGGAGGTATTTCGAGGTTTCAGGCTGGTTGATGATACCAAGCTCGAGGTTTACCTCGACTTCTGGCATTTTGTCCCTGACTATATAGCCGCATATGCTAGCCCGGCTTCGCTGTCAATGCCGTGGGAGATTTTGGCAGCTATGGATGAGCTTGTCTTCGTTAAACGGCAGGCAGCTTATTCCGATACCACGGCGGAGCGGTTTCAGGTGCCCTGGCTTAGCCTGGTTACTGACCGTGATGCCAGGTTAGTACGGAAGACGTTGGCTGAGTTTGTGGAAACAGGCTATTTGCCTGAATCTCCTTTTACCATAAATGCTCAGGCACTGGTAACTCAGGAGGAGGCGATTAGGAGATACCAGGCTGCTATTTCCTGGTTTGATAATTATGGCTTAATGGTGATTAGTAACGGACCGTTCAAGCTGGTAACCTTTGACCCCGCAGCCCAATTCGCTGAACTGGAAGCCTTTAGAGATTCCACCTACCCCTTCCACCCCGGGCAATGGTTCTTTGGAGTGTCTCCGGCTCTGGAGATTAAAAGCGTTGATACTCAGCCGATAGCACCGGGGGAAAGCGCAATCATAGAAATAGAAGTTAGTGGACCGGGGAAGCTCGGTGCCAATTATTTGCTCTTCGACCCGGTTGAGAGTAAGGTGCTGAAGATGGGAGAGATGGAACCAGTCTCCCCTACCCGTTTTTCACTTCGCCTTTCCCCTGAGGAGACTTCAGGTATGCAGCCGGGAGTATATCACCTCTTTGTGGTAGTTCATAGCGACGAAGTGTCTTCTCTCGCCGAGCGCAGGGTAGATATTGGAGTGTCAGTCACCCCGGGTGAGAGACCCCCGCCAGCCCAGCCAGCACCAGCAGCACCAGAGAGACCCGGGGGTATACCTGTCTTTGTTGCTCCGGTTTCTGTAGCAATAGCTGTAATCGCAGTCTTTTTGGTCCGGCGCAGACGGAGGGCTAGAAAAGCACCCCAAGCCTGATTTAACAGCGGTCGGTTTAGAGGCAAAGGATGTCGCTTGTCACCACACTGGCGGTAAGAGGATTAACCCTTTTTGGCGTCCTTATGGCCGTTCTTTTGTTAGTGGTAATAGCCCTGGGTGCCACCGGCTTTTCCGACCGTATGCTCCACGCCACTATTAACGAGGAACTGCGTGGACTCAGACAATCACTGGCTCAGACCATCCGCGACCCAGACCAACTTGAGCAAGCCCTCAGCCTACAGCGTGAAGAGCTAGTCCGCTATTACCACCTAGATAAGCCGTGGTACTTTAGACTTCCCGATATGGTGCGGCGAGTGCTCACCTTTGACCTGGGTGAAGCGCGAACGCTACGTAGTTTTGAGGGCAGTAGCCGGGTTTCCGATATTGTCAGAGAGCGGCTACTAAATACTGTCCTGCTGGTTACCACTGCCTCAATTATAACTGCTATCCTGGGACTACTTATTGGTCCAAAATTAGCCAGTCAAGCCGGAAGCAGGTTAGACCGAACAGCCTGTTTGTTCCTGGCTTTCTCCTATGCCCTTCCTGCCTGGTGGATGGGGATATTCCTAATTTTAGCCTTTTCTTTCAAATTCAATCTGTTTCCCACCGGCGGGATGTATAGTCTCCCCCCTCCCCCCGGAGGGATAGATAGACTTTTTGATCTACTCTGGCATGCAGCGCTACCCATCATTACCCTGGTCTTGGTCTCCTTTGGCTCCTGGACCTATATAGTTCGGACTATGGTGCTTAACACCGCTCAGGAGTCTTTTGTTTCCGTAGCCCGCGCTAAAGGACTGCCGGAACAGTTAATAAGGCGTCGGTACATTATTCGGGTAGCGGCTCCACCCATCGTAACTAATCTAATGCTAGGTCTGGCTGGTTCTATTGGTGGCGCTATCTTAACTGAAACGGTATTCAACTGGCCGGGAATGGGTCGGTTATACTACGATGCCGTTCTAGCCGCCGATGAGTCGGTAATCGTTGCCCTCACCTTTATCTTTACCTTGATTTACATCATTGCCCGTTTCATCCTAGAGATTCTTTATGTAATCCTAGACCCTAGAATCAGGTATGCTTGAAAATGAGACCGTGGGAAACTATAAAGTTACTCTTGGCTAGTGCCACTGGCAAAGTGGGCATAGGTCTTTTTCTCGCCTTGGTAATAGTCTCTATATATGTTGTTATTTCCTACCCCTTGGACTTTGGCACCCGCACCTGGAATAACCCGGCGGTATGGGCTGACAATCCTAAGAATGTCCCCCCGGCTTGGTCAAACGCCTTTACCGATGTGAAACGGGTAGAACATACTACTTTTAGAGCCACCAAGCCAACCGAGGTTATCCCCGCCCAAGGGATAAACACTTGGCGTTATACCTTCGCCCTAGACTATCAATTTGATGAGCCACCTACCTTTACCTCTTTTGCCTTACGCAATGTCATTTATTATTCCCGACCACCTGTTATTACGCTCTCCCTGTCACGACCTGATGGTAAAGAAATGCTACTTTATCGGCATGTGGTTCGTGGTCCAGACCCCGGGGAAAGCCTCCCCGTATCCAGATATGTGGAAGCCCCACTGCGAGTCTATCTCAGTGGCGATAATACGGTGCTCTGGAATGTTGCCGATTTCGTAAGGCAGGAGTTTAAGCTGGATACCCCGTTGTCTGAGCTTCGTGGTATGGTAGATAGAGTCATGTTTGGCATTCCGGTTGAGGAGAATGGACAAGACTTCAAGGTGCTTAATGGCAACTATACTATAATTGCCACCGCCCAGGTTTATCATCCCGAAGATTCTATAGGTGAGGTTAGCTTTGTGCTTGGGGGCTCGGTCTATGGTGTTATGGGCACCGATTCCCTAGGCAGAGACTTGGCTACCGGGCTGGTCTTCGGCTGTCCGGTGGCACTGCTTATTGGTTTAGTCACTGCAGTGCTGACGACTACCATAGGGGCATTTATGGGCATCCTCAGTGGGTACAAAGGCGGCAGAACCGATACCGCTATCCAGCGTTTCTGTGATATATTGGCTAATATCCCGCTACTGCCAATTCTAATCTTCCTAATATTTATCTTCGGGCAAAAGCTTAGATTGGTGATTTTAGTTTTGGTTGCTTTCGGTTGGC
>CAYQQD010000058.1:0-5575 GCA_964419575.1 uncultured Dehalococcoidales bacterium
CGGCTAAAAAGGAAGCAACAATTGATTTCCCGATGTCGTGAATATCTCCTTCCACCGTCCCTATTACTACCTTCTTCTTCTCCCTAATTTTTCCTTTAGGGAATGCCGCCTCACATATTGCTGCTCCGGCTTTCATGGCATCAGCCGCCAATATTAACTCTGGCAAATATGCCTCTCCCCTATCAAAACGGTCACTAACCTCGGCTATTCCGGGAGTAAACCCCTTTTCTATCAGTACCATCGGATCAAAACCACTAGCCAAAGCCTCCTTGGCAACCTCCTCAGCCTTAGCCACATCGTAGTCAATAATTGCTTTTTTGGCCGCTGCTAATATCTCTTGTTCTTTTGCCACAGTAGTGCTCTCCTTTTTCTGGTTATTAGAAAGTTGTCAACCAGGCACAAGTTCTTTCCTAGCAGTGTCAACAATTTCGTGTAGCGTCTTCTTTACACCACCGCTTAAAGGCTCAGGTTGGTGGGTCTTTATGATCCTGCGTGCCTCTTCTCTTGCCCTCTGGGTTAAATCTTTGCCTCCCTTAGCCTCCCAGGCTCCCCGAGTAGCCCGGTCAATCAATTTTGGTTTTGATTGCCTCCTCATAAACTGAATGGTGTGTTTCTGATGTAAGAAGTCTTTTATCTTATGAGCCTGCTTTACGATGTCAACGGCCATTGTATCATCGGTAACGTCGATCCCCTGAATCACCCGTTTAACCATAGTTACAATGTCGTTATCAATTACCAGTTGCTCATGACTCCAAGTCTGTCCCGATTCTAACATACCCATGCCATAAATCAAATTAGCCCCAGCTAGGGCCGGCAGCAGATTTGTTATCGTTTTTTCATGAGCTGCCTGGGCATCAGGTACCTTAGAATCTGCCTAGGTCCCAGAAACATAGCTGGGCAGATTATAGTATTGGGCAAGCTTGGCTACCGCAGCACTTATCATGCCCATTTCCGGCGCTCCTACCGGTGCAGTAGCCAAGGTCAAGTCGAACATGGTGGTGGAGCTACCATAGATTATTGGTGCTCCCTTCTTAGTAAGCTGGCTTAAAGTTATGCCCCCCAGCACCTCAGCGTTATGGACTATTAGCGTTCCCGCGTTAGTAACCGGGGCAGTACCCCCTGATAGCGCCATTGACAAAATGTTACAGGGTATGCCTAGCCTTGCCGATTCAATAATAACCTCGCAGGCTTCAGGACTAAGCTGCAACGGGCTTACTGGACAGATTAAAATAGAGCAAACGGGCCGTCGTCTCATCTCCTCGGCACTTCCGGCTATGGCAGCGCCCATGTCAAAATATCTTCTGACACTCTCGGTAGACAGTATGTCAACATGGTGGAAGTGTTTGCTACAATTGGTAAGGCATGTCTCGGCAGCAATAAGGTCCTCCACCTGACTGGGTGCATCTCTGGGGACCACTGACTGGGTAAAAACATCTACCCCCTCCATAGCATCAGACAATATAGCCGAGTCAGCTAGGTCTTTGTTTGTTGAGTCTCTGTGTTTGCCCGTGTCTAAATCAAGCACCTTTATGCCTACACCAAAAGTGGTATTTGCCACCCTGGTGCCTTCTAAGACGATGTCATACTTGGGATTTCGACCGGCAAGCAGTACCTTTGATGGAGCTGACCTTATAGCCTCGTTGACGAGGTAAGGGGGTATCTTGACGATGTTGGCTTTTTTATTGACTTCGCAACCGTGGGAGTAGAAGATCTCCTGTGCCTCATCATTGAGTACCATAATACCGGCATCTTCCAGAACATCCAGTGTGGCTCTATGTAGCTCAGCTAATTCATCACCGGTAAACATAGTAAGACCTAGGCCTGAGAATTGGCTATATGAGGCTCTTGTTCCTCTAATCATCTTTCCCCTCCTTCCTTTAAATTTTTTTAACCTCACTATTTTGAAACCAACATAATCCTAACTCTAATTTCTCACCTCCTTTCACCATTTTGGGATAACTCTTCTGCCTTTACACAGCGCCAGCCAAGACTGATTATGCTATAGATTTCCTTAGCGCTGACGCAGCACTAGTACTAGGCTTATAAGGGAAGTAAAGGAAAAGAAAAGGAATGCTAACCAGTTTGGCTTCATTATAACACCGTTAGAATCGATTCTGTCAACATCTTCAGAAAGACAGGAGTTGAATCACGCATAGAAGCTGTGTTTTGCGCCTTGAAGAAAGACTTGGTAATAAGCCTAAACCTAGCAAGTAATAAAGGTAAAGAGAAAGCTACCGCTCTTGACAAGGAGCAAGCGGGGCATGTTAGAATTTTCGATAGCCAAGAAAGGGATGCAAGCTTCAAGATAAAGTAACCTTGAAAGACGCACTCCCTTCCCAAGCTAGTCTGAAGGGGTGAGTCTTGTTAGCGTACCTTCATTGTCCAGAGGGTGAATGGGTGACGCGCCTGAAAAAAGAAGATATAATGGATATAATACAGAAACTTCCTGCCTATGAGGCTGATTTGGTTCGAAAAACAGGTTTGTTACTCAAAGAGATTGCCAGTCGCTCTATAGAAGACGGTGAAAAAAAGGTAAGAGCTGCCATCAGCTCCCATAAAGTAGCTGTGGTTCCCATAACCTCGGGACAAGGAGTTATTGAAAACTTTGTTGAGGCGGTTGAAGGAATTTTGACTCACATTGGAGTTAATGCTTTCAAAACAAGGGATAAGGATATAGCTGGACTGGCGGAAGGGATTGAGAAAGGTGCAGACATTGCTTTCTTGGCTGATGATAACCGATTTATCGCCCTGAACTTTCCCTCAAGGAGAGTTATTGATAATGGAGAGGCAACAGCGAAAGGATATGTTTCGGCATTAGAAGCCATGGCAGGGGATTTAAGCCAGCGCCAAGTGTTAGTGATCGGGGGGGCAGGTCGGGTGGGCTGGAATGCGGTTTTATGTCTTAAAAAGAAAGGGGCAAAGGTAGCAGCTTTTGACCCTAATCAAGATAGAATGGAGTCACTGGCTAAAGGGCATGAAATTACAGTGGAAAGGAATCTAGAGGAGGCACTTAGTCGATATACACTATTTTTTGATGCTTCACCTGCGGCTAATATCATACAGGCAAAACATATCACGCCAGAAACGTTTATTGCTGCTCCCGGGATACCGCTGGGATTAAGTGAAGAGGCTTATTTCTTGGTCAAAGAGCGTTTAGTTCATGATGTGCTGGAGATTGGTGTGGCTACCATGTTCGTTCACGCCAGTTGTGTTCAGCGAAGGGATGTAAGAACGGGGGGTTAATCGGAAAGATCACACAGACTCTAAATTTGTGTAGCCGAGTGTAACTCTCGGACCCCCCGCCACAATTTGATTAAAATAAAGGGGTGAGGGTTGTCGGGTAAGACACGGAAAAAAATCTATTGGAGACGAGTCCCCCTTTTTAAATTGGTAGAGAAGATAAAACTATGGCCTTCCCGACGGGGAGTTCTCCATGGAATCAAAACCTTTGAAATTACCAGTGATTCTTATGCTTGTGTGGTTACTCATTGTAATAAACAGATGGTGATACACGATTCTAGAAATAGTCGTGCTGCCCGATGGCTTCGTAACAAATGGTTTTCTAGGACATGCGAGAAATGTGGAATTCCTGAATGGAAGATTAAAAAATATTCGGCAACAGTTTTTAAGCGTCGCCGGATTCCCTATTTAGAGAGTTCGGGGGAAAAGACACAAGAGGTGGGGGGTTAAGGATTAAGATAATGGTAGAGGAGGGCTTTTTGTTCCTGCTCTTTGAACCCGTAGATAAGGTAAATGAATGAGGACGAGGGATAGGAAAACGGAGAGAGTAAAATAGCCGATACCGATTAAAGGAGGGACGAAGTGTTAATTATTGGAGAATTATTGAACTCGACGCGAAAAGCGGTCAAGGAGGCTCTTCAAGCCAAGGATGCAGCTACTATTCGGCGTCTCGCCCGAGAGCAGGTAGAGGCTGGGGCTGATATTCTTGATGTTAATACCGCAATCAGCATGGAGAAGGAGATTGATGACATGAAGTGGGTGATTGGGCTTATTTATGATGAGGTAGGGGAGGTACGCCTAGCTATTGATACCCCTAAACCTGAGGCTATGGCGGCAGGGCTAGAGCTTTGTCGAGCCCGCCCGGTTATCAACTCCATCAATAATGACCCTAGACTACAACAAGGGCTCATCCCCTTGGTCAAAGAGTACGATGCCGATATTATCGGTCTGACCATGGGGGGAAAGACGGGGATGCCTAACACCGTGGAAGAGCGCCTTCAGGAAGCCGAACAACTAATGAACACTCTGGAAGAAGTCGGAGTAAGTCTACAACGGCTGTTCATAGACCCTTTAGTGATGTCCATTGGGAGTTGTCCAGACCAAGCCCGTGTTGTTATTGATACCATACGTGAGATCAAGAGTCGCTATGGGAACCGAGGGGTGAAGACAACAACGGGATTATCTAATGTCTCCTTTGGGTTGCCTAACCGGAGCTTGCTCAACCAAGCCTTTTTAGCTATGCTTCTCGAGGCAGGATTGGATATGGCTGTTATTAATCCCCTGGACGAAGGAATGAAAAACATCCTGCGAGCCTCAGAAGCTATATTAGGGATTGATGCCCACTGCCTTAAATATGTTCGGCATGCGAGAAGCAAAGCAGGTTAAGATGAGATAAGGGAGGGGCTATGCTTCAGATAGTACCTGAGACCGAGTTCTCAAACTCTAAGGTGCCGCCACATGAGGTGTGGCGTTATTTGGGCTATTCTAACCTGAATCAAGCATCACCGGCTATTCAAGAAGTCTTTCACCGGGTAATGGAGATAGGGCCGCCCCTTCTGGAGCCCGTGGCGTGTTACGATATCTTCCCCATAAAGAAAGTAACCCCTTCCTTGGTAGAAGTTAAGAGCGGTGTTTCATTTGACAGCCAGGATTTGGCGCTTCGCCATCGTGAGGCAAAAGAGTTAGCCGCTTTTATAATCACCATCGGATCGCGTGTGGAGGAGGAGGCTATGAAGCTTATTCAGGGTGGGAATTCTGTTCTGGGATATGTCTTGGATATGTTTGGCTCAGCGGCTGTGGATATCATGGCCTATAAGGTGAGGGAGATAATCCAAGACCATGTCCAACCCAAGGGCTATCAAGCAATCACCCACGGCATCTGCATCGGCAAGAAGTGTCCAGCATATAGAGATTGCGGTGGGGTAGTAGTCTACTGGTGGAGTCCTGGTTACGGAGATTGGAACGTGCTGGAGAATAAGAAGATATTCGCTATTGTTGATGGAAACCAAGTAGGAATCCACGTAAAAGAAAGCGGCATGATGGAGCCACGGAAGTCTTATGCCTGTGCTATGCCTCTCGGCACTGTGCGAGAGCAGTCAACCCAAAAGTGTGTTGAGGGGGAAAGGGAATGGATCCAGCGGGGCCTTAAGGCTAGATGAGCCACCCGACAAATGATGATGAAAAAGACGTACGACATCGTCATCCTTCCCCGGCAGGAAAAGCTAAAAGTTAAAGAAGGGGAAAATCTTTTACGTTTTCTTGGCAGGCAGGGCCATACCATACCGAGCTGTCTCTTATACACATCTCCGAGCCCACGAGACCGTACTAGATCTCG
>CAYQQD010000059.1:0-5539 GCA_964419575.1 uncultured Dehalococcoidales bacterium
TGAATAATCTCAGGCAGGTGGCGGTGCCCGTCTAAAGCGTAGGCGGTAGCATCTTCATTGGCTTCGGCAAAGTGAGTTTGCAGGCTGAGGGTTCTGCCGGCTCCGGATACCCCTGATTTGCTGTCAATAATAATCTCCGGCTCAATTACACTTGCCTTGACTGCCGGGGCGAGAGCCAGAATCGCCCCGGTGGGGTAGCAACCGGGGTTGGCTACCAGCCGGGCAGAGGCGACCTGTGACCGGTATAGCTCAGTCAACCCATATACTGCTTGCTTCAACAGTTGTGGGGCGGGGTGGGTAAAATCATACCACCGCTGGTATTCGGCGGCATCCTTCAGCCTGAAATCGGCACTAATGTCCACTACCTTAACCCCCCGGTCTAATAGTGGCATGACCTGTTGAGCGCTCTCCTTATGTGGCATCGCCGAGAAAGCTAGCTCAACCTCCCCCAGCTCAGTTTCAATACTTAGGTCTATACTAGCCAGATGAGGGAAAACCTCCCCCAACCTCTTCCCAGCAGCACTCCGCCCGGTAACCGAAGTAAGCTCCACCTCTGGGTGCTGACAGAGTAGTCTGGCTAACTCGACACCAGCATAACCGGTAACGTTAATAATACCTACCCTAGTCTTACCTTTAGTCATTTGGTTCGTCCTTCTTCTAGATTGGCTATTTTCATCTGCCGCCTCCCTAGTATAGCACCTAATTTCCACCTATTATAGCCTCTATGAGCTAACAAACCAAGTTAAACATTTGTCTATAATGGTGAGCATATGTTAATGTTTTGCGGTAGATGGGTAACCAATCCATAAGCCAAGCGCTGCAGAATATCTACCACCAACTCAAAGACTGCTATGGACCACAGCACTGGTGGCCAGCAGACGAGCCATTTGAGATGATATTTGGTGCCATCCTTACTCAGGCAACGGCTTGGAGTAACGTGGAAAAGGCTATAACCAATCTGAAAGCAGCCAGGGCACTCTCACCAAAAGCGCTACGAAGCCTCCCCCTCCCTGAACTCGCCACCCTTATCCACCCCTGTCTTTACTATAACGCCAAAGCGCTAAAGCTTAAGTCCCTGGCTTTCTGGCTCGGAGACCGTTATCAAGACCACCTCGATAAGCTGTTTGCCAACAATATTGATGACCTCCGCCAACAGCTGCTCTCCGTCCATGGTATTGGCCAGGAGACCGCCGATTCTATAATACTTTATGGTGCCAATAAGCCAATTTTTGTTATCGATGCCTATACCCGTCGCATCCTTAGCCGTATCGGTCTGGCTCCCGAGACCACTAGCTACACTGCTTATCAGTCACTTTTTATGGACAACCTGCCAGCCGATGCCGAGCTATTCCAGGAGTACCACGCCCTGCTGGTCTGCCTGGCTAAGAATGTCTGCCGCAGCCGTCCCCTTTGCCACCAATGCTGCCTCAATAATATTTGCCAATCTAGTAATTACCAAGCTTTGATTGACTAACTATAGCGTAGTATACTAATGGCGTAGTATACTATTTATATGGAGGTAGAGCAGCTAGCTAGAAAAATAGTCTTGTGGATACAGGAGCAGGTATCGGCTGCCGGGTGTAAAGGGGTGGTGGTAGGGATGAGTGGTGGGCTTGACTCTTCGGTATTGGCAGTATTATGTTACCGGGCTTTTCCCAAAAACATGTTGGGCGTGATTATGCCGTGCTATAGTTCTAGGGAGGACGAGGAGCATGCCCTGGCGGTAGCTAGTAAGTTTGCCATCCCGACTAAGGTGGTAGCCCTTGAGCCGGTTTTTGATACCTTGCTTAAAGCTTTACCTGGTGATACGTCAGAGTCTAGTGTCAGCCGGCTGGCTAAAGCCAACCTCAAGGCTAGATTAAGGATGCTCACCCTTTATTACTTTGCCAATCAGTTAAAATATTTGGTGGCTGGGGCAGGTAACCGGAGTGAGCTGGCTGTAGGCTACTTTACCAAGTATGGAGATGGAGGGGTGGATATTTTGCCCCTGGGTAACCTAGTTAAAAGGCAGGTTAGGGAGCTGGCTAATTTCCTGGGCATCCCCCAGCCAATTATTGATAAGCCCCCCTCGGCAGGTCTATGGCCGGGGCAGACCGATGAAGGTGAGCTGGGGCTTAGTTATGACGAGCTCGACCGGTATCTAGTTGCCGGCGAGGCACCAAGTGGGCTGAGACAGAAGATTGAGTCTATGATAGCCGCTAGTGCCCATAAGCGCTTGCCGCCTCCAGTGGCTAGCTTTCAGTGACAAGGATGAAAAGATGACGACTAAGGTTAAAATTGTTACCGATAGCACCGCTTACCTAACACCAGAAGAGATTGCCAGATACGACGTCCATGTTGTGCCACTCAAGGTCATCTTTGGGACAGACGTCTATAGTGAGGGAGTGGACATTACCACTGAGGAATTCTATCGCCGAATAGCCAGAGTCAGAACCCTGCCTACTACCTCGCTGCCCTCGAAAAGCGATTTTCTCAAGGTTTACAGGGAACTAGCCAAACGCGGTCATCCTATTCTTTCTATTCATATCTCCAGCAAGTTAAGCGGGACGGTTAATTCAGCTATGGCTGCCAGAGATGATTTGCCTCAAGCCCGGATTGAGATAGTGGATTCACTCTCGGTAGCCCTGAGGATGTTGATTCCTCCCGCAGCTAAGGCGGCTAGAAGGGGGCAGTCCCTTTCCCGGCTCAAAGATTCTATCGAAAAGCTCAATGCCAGCATCAGTGCTGTCGGGGCGCTTAGCACCCTGGAGTATCTCTGGAAGGGCGGGCGTATTGGAGTGGCGAAGGCTTTGCTCGGTACTATGCTCAGGATTACACCTGTCCTAGCCTTCGAGGGCGGGGAAATCAAAGTCCTAGCCAAGACCAGAACCATCCATAAAGCCCTGGACTATATTCTGGAGCTTATGAGGGAGCGGGTTAAAAAAAGCACCCCGATTCATGTCGGAGTGGTTCACACCCATGCCATTGAGCCGGCTTTGGCACTAAAGAAGGAGGTTCAAGCCAACTTCAACTGCCGTGAGCTAGACCTTATCGAGCTTGGGCCGGTATTAGGGACACACATAGGTCCGGGGTTCTTTGGCCTAGGTTTCTACAGTGAGCATGATTGGCAACCAATCTAATACCGACCAGAAGGGTAGTAGCCAGAACTTAGTTATAGAGATTGTTTAGCAACCTATCTATGTCCACTTGTTTTGGCGGGGTGCCTATGTTATCATTAAATTAAGCGAAGATGGTCACCGAGAAGGATAAGGCGCTAGAGCTAGCTATTAGCCATATTGAAAGGCGATATGGTAAAGGCTCAGTGATGAAGCTGGGGGAGGCGGTGGCAACACCACCGATTGAAGCTATCCCCACCGGGTCATTGTCATTAGACCTAGCCTTGGGTGTGGGAGGTATCCCCAGAGGCCGAATTACCGAAATATTTGGCCCTGAGGCGTCAGGGAAAACTACCTTAGGCCAGCATATAATTGCTGAAGCCCAAAAGCGGGGAGGCATGGCTGCCTATATCGATGTCGAGCACGCCCTGGACCCAACCTATGCCGGCAATTGTGGGGTTAATGTTGATGACCTGCTCATTTCCCAGCCTGACGCTGGCGAGGAAGCTCTGGATATTACTGAGGCGCTGGTCAGGAGTGGGGCTGTGGATGTGATAGTGATTGATAGTGTAGCTGCCTTAGTGCCCAGAGCTGAGATTGAGGGCGAGATGGGGGATGCCCATGTTGGCTTACAAGCTCGCCTGATGTCACAAGCCCTAAGAAAGCTGGCCGCCGCTATCGGTAAATCAGGTACAGCGGTGGTATTCATCAACCAGCTAAGAGAAAAAGTTGGCATTATCTTTGGCAACCCTGAGGTGACACCGGGCGGCAGGGCATTGAAGTTTTACAGCTCGGTAAGAATAGACCTAAGGCGGATGGAAACAATCAAGGGGGGGAATGAGGCAATAGGTAGTCATATCAAGGCCAAGGTAGTCAAAAATAAGGTTGCCCCTCCCTTCAGGAGTGCTGAGTTTGATATCATGTTTGACCACGGCATAAGCAAGGAGGGTAACCTTATTGACCTTGGTGTTGAGTGGGGGTTAGTGAAGAAGGCTGGCGCTTTTTTCTCCTACGGTGATATTCGCTTGGGACAAGGTAGGGAGAGTGCCAAGCAGTACCTAAGCCAGCACCCGGAGCTGGCTCGGGAGCTTGAGCAGCAGATTAGAGCCTCAGCCGCCACCACTCGTATTACGGTGCCCGATGATTAACACATCTTAAACAGATAACCAGTTAGATATAGGTAATAGGAGTAAGTAAGGCTGAGGCATAGCTTCAGCCTTACGTGTTTAAACGGGGGAGGCAAGTAAATGAATAAAATTACCGCCATCCGTTTCAGGAAGGATAGGGGGAAGCGAGTTAACATATTCCTAGATGGCAGGTTCGCCTTTAGTCTGGAAGCTGAGGTGGCGATAAAAGAAGGCTTGCAGGTGGGGCAAGAGCTGTCCAATAGTCACATTGAAGCCCTGGCTAGGTCTGACCACTTCCATCGTTGCCTCAATGCCGCTCTGCGCTACCTTAGCTATCGACCTCGAAGCGAGTTTGAGCTAAGACAGCGGCTTTGCCAGCGTGGTTTTGATGGCGATGGCGTCGAGGCGGTGCTTGCCAGGCTAAAGGAGCAGGGACTGGTAGATGATATCGCCTTTGCCCAATTCTGGAAGGATAACCGGGAATCATTTAGCCCGCGCAGTCGGTGGCTAACTAAATTAGAACTAAAGCAAAAGGGGGTAGCCGAGGAGGTTATAGACCAGGTGACTAATGTAATTGATGACCACGATAGTGCTTATCGCGCCGCCCGCAATAAAGCCCGTAGTTTACCCAAGTCTGACTATCAGGGCTTTCGTTATCGGTTAGGTGAATATCTTAAGCGGCGTGGCTTTAGTTATGAGGTAATAAATCATACTGTGGAACGGGTGTGGCAGGAAGGTTCTGGATAGCTTTTAACCTTGACTCAAAATTAACACAGTGGCTAGCAGTGGTTAATTATATTTAAAGCCACGGAAAGAGAGGCAAAATGCCATGAATATAACGACAATAAATGTAGTAACCATCATATTTGCTTTCATCATTGGTGCTGTGTCTGGGGCGGCATTTATCTTCTTTTTTAGACGATTTAGGCTTACCCAAGAAATGCGTGCTGCTGAGAAGAAGGCGGCTAGGCTGATGGCTGAAGCTGAACTCAAAGCCAAGGAAGTGGTTCATGAGGCCAGGGAGGAGGCAGATAGACTCAAGTCAGCCGCTGAGGTAGAGTATCGAGAGCGCCGTGCTGAACTACAGCGCCATGAGAGCCGTGTGGCTCAAAAGGAAGCCACCTTGGAGCACAAGATAGAAAGTGTTGACCATCGTGAGCGTAATTTGGCTACCAAGGAAAAGCAAATAGAATCCGTTCGCCTCCAGCTTGAAGAGGCGAGGAACAAGCAGTTAAAGCAGCTAGAGCTGATTTCGGGCATGTCTAGTGCTGAGGCAAAGCAAGCACTGCTTGAGGCTATGGAGACCGAGCTGCGGGA
>CAYQQD010000060.1:0-3545 GCA_964419575.1 uncultured Dehalococcoidales bacterium
TCCCTGAAAGAGGTAGATGAAGTCCTTGCATAAGGGGGTCAGGGGGATAGGTTGCCAATCAATCTCAATTTATGGCTGTCTTTCACAATGTGAGAATTTAATGAAAATTAAACGTCGTTTTTATGAGCAATTAATTGCATCGTTTTAATATGAGGTAAGGAGGACGATAATGATTAAAACTGTCATTAAGTGCCAAAATGGTATGGTTATGGTATTCGACAAAAGGGGAGAGCAAATCCCTGAATACCAGGGTCAATATCAAGAGGTAAAAGAAAGCATCTTAAAAGATGCCCCCTCAGATACAATATTTGGTTATTTCCCCGATTATGAGGCTGAATTAAGGGTGGTCCCCAGAGAGGAATGGTAACCAACAGAAGACCCCCCTTCTAGAGCTACTCATTTTCCCCCACCCCTTTAGACTATTTTAGGAGTAAATCCCCCTAAACCCCCCACTTTACTTGTTTTTCTACTAAGCCACTTATCCATCGGCTGTAAATGCCTACTGGCATTTTTTGTCCTTTTGTGGTACAATATAGTCTTACTTAGTTATCTGCATTAAATACTTTTTGACAATATTTATGCCTTTTGCCTAATTCATAAAACTAATAAGGAAGACGAGGATGGCTGAAAAGGGGGATATGGTAAAGAAAGAAAAAGGAGCAAGCAAGACGTCATCCTTGGACATCATCGAGCACAAACTGGCAGCAAAAGCATTAGGGGAGTCTGAAGAATTATATAGAAGCATGATTGAACTATCCCCTGACGGCGTAGTAGCTATCGATGCCAAAGGGATGATTCTAGTATATAACATTGCCGCCTCAAGAATGTCGGGCTATTCTAAGGATGAAATAGTTGGCAGACACTTCTCAAAAGTTGGAGTCTTCCGAGTCAAGGACACGCCTAAATACCTAAAGATATTCAGTTCCTGTTTAAGAGGCAAAACACCCAAGCCATTTGAGATGACTGTCTACCGTAAGGATGGGACTACCTTTTTGGCCGAGGTTAACGTTGGTTTGCTGAGAGTGGGGGGCAAGAAAATTATCCAGGCAGTAGTGAGAGACGCTACTGAGCGCAAGCAAATGGAGGAAGAGCTAAAGGAATCGGAAGAACGCTATCGAGATCTTGTTCAAAATGCCCTGGATATTATCTTCACCGTCTCGCTCGACGGCACGATTACCTCCTTAAACGCTGCCTTTGAAACTATCACCGGTTGGTCACGCTCTGAGTGGATTGGCAAACCATTTGCCACTATCGTTCATCCCGACGATTTGCCCTTGGCAATGAAGCTGTTTCAAGATGCCATTCAGCAAAAGGCATCCGGAACACTTGAAGCGCGCATCGTCGCCAAGTCTGGAGAATATCTACAAGTGGAAGTCAACTCAACACCGCTGACGCAGAAAGGAAGAGTAGTTGGTTTTTGGAGTATTGCCCGTGACCTCACCGAGCGCAAGCGGATGGAGGAAGAGCTAAGAAAGGCGCAGGAGCAAGTAGTTCGCTCAGAAAGGCTGGCAGCCATAGGGCAACTGGCAGGAGGAGTGGGACACGAGCTGAGAAACCCCCTGGGGGCAATTAAGAATGCCGCTTACTATGTAAAAGGAAAGGTAGCCAAGAGCGAGTTAGCCCAGAAAGAGCCACGGGTTATCGAATTTCTCAACATTATGGACGATGAGATAAATGCCTGCACCAAAATCATCAACGACCTCCTGGGATTTTCTCGGGTCGGCAAGCCATCTGTCTCACCAACCCAGATTAACAACGTTATCGAGGATGCTCTGTCACGCACCACTATCCCCGAGAACATTGAGCTGGTTAAAAAGCTCGATGCTGAACTGCCTCAGGTTGAGATAGATGCCAGCCAGATTCAACAGGTAGTGGTGAACATGATTAGCAATGCGGTGCAAGCCATGCCCGAAGGGGGTGAGCTGAAAATAGGCACCAAAAAGAAGGAAGGCTTCCTGGAGGTGGAAATCGCTGACACCGGTTGCGGGATACCCAAGGAAGCTAGAGACAAAATCTTTGACCCACTGTTTACCACTAGAGCTAAGGGCATCGGCTTGGGACTGGCAGTGTGTAAGGCAATTATTGACCGACATGAGGGGAAAATAGAGGTAAAGAGCCAAGTAGGAAAAGGGACTACCTTTATCATCAAATTGCCCCTGAAGAAAGAGCAGCCAAGCTACGTTGGAGATAAATAATGGAAAAAACCAATGTCTTAGTGGTTGATGACCTTCGGAGCATACGCCTGACTTTGGGAGGAATATTGGAAGACGAAGGCTACAATGTAGTCACTGCAGAGAACGGTTACCAGGCTATTGAGGCAGTAAGGAAGACCCACTTTGATGTCATCTTTATGGATATAAAGATGCCGGGATTAAACGGGGTTCAAACCTTTAGAGAGGTCAAGAAGATAGACCCTGAGGCGACAGTAATTATGATGACCGCCTATTCAGTGGAGGATTTGGTGAAGAAAGCCCTAGAGGAAGGCGCCTATGCCGTTATCTATAAACCGTTTGATATTGATAAAGTCATAGCTATCATCGAAGAGTTGCTTGGCGAGAAAATACTCATACTGGTGGTTGATGCCAAGTTTAGTGATAGGGAAGCTCTCAAGGCAATACTGGAGGATAAGGGATACCGGGTGGCTACCGCCAAGGATGGGGCTGAGGCGATACAGATGGTAAAGACCAGACATTATGACATCATCTTCCTGGAAGCAAGGCTACCAGATATGGATGGGGTTGCCGTCTTTGAGCAGGTTAAGGAGATTGACCCCCGGGCAGTGGTGATTATGATGACCGCTGGCACTGAAGACGATGTAGTAAAAAGGGCGGTGAGCCATGGTGCTTACGCCTGCATACACAAGCCCTTTGATGTAGCCAAGGTGATAGCGCTAGTAAAGCATATAGCCGAGGAGGGAAAGAAATGATGCCAGCAGCTACTATTCTCATAGTAGAAGATGAGACCGAAGTGAGGCTAGCCCTATGTCGTTTACTAAGCGATGTTGGATATAAGGTTACCGGGTTAGAAAGGGGGGCTGATGCCCTAGAGATGATACAGCGAAGCCCGTTTGATGTGGTCATTACTGATATGAGACTGCCCGATGTTGACACGATGGAGATACTAGAGCTAGCCAAGGAAATAAACCCTGATACAGCGGTAATTGTAATAACAAGCACTGCCAATATAGAGACAGCGGTAGACGCCGTAAGCCAAGGCGCCTACGCCTATTCTGTCACGCCCATCAATCCCGGTGAGATAAAGACCATCATCGCCAATGCCCTCAAACAGCAAAGGCTTTCGGAAGAAAACAAAAGGCTGGTGGAGAGTTTGCAATTCACCAATAAGCTGTTGCTTGAAGCCAATGAAAAATTACAGATTGAAATGACGGCGCGCAAGCGGATGGAGGAGGCACTGAAGGCCTCCGAAGAACGATATAGAGGCTTGGTAAACCATGTTAGGTTAGGGATATTCAGGAGTACGCCAGAACCCAACGGAAGGTTCCTAGAAGTAAATCCAGCCATGGAAGAGATTACCGGCTACTCCAG
>CAYQQD010000060.1:3645-5538 GCA_964419575.1 uncultured Dehalococcoidales bacterium
GCAACTGGTAAAACAACAGCAAGAACTTATGGAGAAAACCAGGGAGCTGGAAGTAGCTAGCCAGGCCAAGTCTGAATTCCTGGCTCACATGTCCCATGAGCTACGCACCCCGCTTAATGTTATTATCGGCTTCTCCGAATTGATGCTGGACGGGGTGCCCGGGGAGATTAATAACGAACAGAGGCAGTGCCTTGATGACGTCTTAAGCAGCGGTAAGCACCTGCTGGACTTAATCAACGAGGTCCTTGACCTAGCCAAGATAGAATCGGGCACGCTAAAGCTTAGGCTGGCAGACATTACCCTGACCGATGTCCTGGAAGAGTTAACAAGAACTATGACGCCTATACTGGCACCAAGAAAGCAAAGCCTTGATATTGAGGTAGAAGAGGGGCTTCCTCCAGTTCACGCCGATAAAGGCAAATTAAGACAGGTACTGTTAAACCTGTTGAGCAATGCAACTAAGTTTACCCCGGATGGGGGCAAACTGAGGATTGAGGCTGTCAGGAAAGACCATTCATGTCAGGTCAGCGTGGTTGATAATGGCATCGGTATCAAGAAGGAAGACCAGAAAAGGCTATTTGAACCCTTTCACCAGCTAGACAATCCCCTATCCGGGGAAAAGGGTGGGACTGGGCTGGGACTGGCAGTGGTCAAGCAAATTATAGAAAAGCACGGTGGTAAGATTTGGATGGAAAGTGAATATGGCAAGGGAAGCCGGTTTACCTTTACCCTACCACTAGCCGCAACCGGTTAAGCCTATCCAAAGAAATAAAACCGGCGATGAAAGAGAAAATACTAATTGTAGAAGACAATCCCCAAAATATGAGGCTCATTGAGATGACCCTAAGGCTGAAGGGCTATGAGCTACTCAAGGCGACTGATGGGGAAGAGGCGTTGAATATGGCTATCAGCCAAAAGCCAGACCTCATTCTAATGGACTTAAACCTCCCCAAGGTGAGTGGGCTTGAGGTAACTAAAAGACTGAGGCAGACGATAACCTTCAACCACATCCCCATCATTGCTGTTACCGCTCACGCTATGAAAGGGGACAAAGAAAAGATTATTGAAGCCGGGTGCGATGCCTATTTATCAAAACCGATTGATACTCGCCAGTTACCTGGAGTAGTGGCCGAGATGCTTCAAAAACGGCAAAAAATAGCACCTAGCATCCTTGAAAATAGGAATGAGCAAGAAAATCCTTGTAATTGATGACGACCCCGCCTTTCGCAACCTGGTGGAGCAGGTTCTTACCCAGAAAGGTTATGAGGTGCTCAAGGCGGGTAGCGGGCAGGAAGGGCTACGGCTTATGTTTGACCAAAGACCAGACTTGATCCTTCTGGATGTGGTGATACCCGGTGTAGATGGCTGGCAGGTTTGCACCCGCATCCGTGAAATTTCTGATATACCTATCATCATGATTACTGGAAGGCACAAGTCTGAGGAGGAAGTGGTGCGCGGACTCGACTACGGAGCTGATGACTACCTCTTTAAGCCAGTGGGGAGTAAAGAGCTGGTTGCCAGGGTGCGGGCGGTATTACGCCGTGCCGAGTTGCCCTCCTTAAAGGATATACGGAAGGGAATCATTTATAGCGATGGCTTCCTTACCGTTGACATTACTGAGCGGAAGGTTACGGTAGATGGGAAGCGGATTAAACTCACCCCAAGAGAGTTCCGCCTGTTTGCCCTCTTGGTAGAGAACGCTGGCCATATTCTTACCCACAAACAGCTCCTGGAAAAGGTTTGGGGTTGGGAATATACTGATGACCTTGATTATGTGCGCATCTACATTTCACATCTGCGACAGAAGATAGAACCTAACCCTAGCCTGCCCAAGTATATCATAACTGAACCCGGAGTCGGCTACTCCTTCCAGAAATCTGGCTAATACCAAGC
>CAYQQD010000061.1:0-5366 GCA_964419575.1 uncultured Dehalococcoidales bacterium
ATCGTCAATAGGACTTAATGCGAAACCAATCGCTTATCTAATGGCCAAATATTATTGTCATGTGACGGGAGTGCTACCGTTGAATAGCCAGGCATAGTATCTTCCCCCCTCTGGTTCACAGCACTAGTTTTAACATCAACACAGTATTCTCCATCTTCATCAACATACTTCCTAACCACCTTACCTCTAAGCCAGACTGTATCAGACCAATAAACGAAATGCCTGTATTCAGCATAATTTCTCTTCAGCCAGCCATCATCACCCATCCAGTTAGTAAAAAGCTGAATAAGCCAACCCTGGCTTTGAGCGCCAGCATTATAGGGATAAGGATTACCAACCGCTTTAGCTATCGGTATATTAAAATGAACCCCATATACCGGCTCCCAAGAATATGTATTTGGGTCACGAACCACCCAGGCAGGATGTTTCTTATAAAGCTCTAGTGAAGCGCGATGAGCCATAACCTGAACAGGAGCTGCCCCAACGGTATAAGCAATCATATCCATTTGGCCAAAAGGTCCTTTAACCACAGGGGGCAGTTCATCCCCTACCTTAACATCCTCCCAATATCTAGGATTATTTCCCCGGATTTGCTCATTAAGAATCTCTTCATCTATTTTCTCAAGTTCCTCCTCTGTATATGGGTGAGGTAGCTGAATAGTTGAATACTTACCTGTCTTTCTTGCTGCAGCCCTTTCAGTTCGGACTAGCCATAGGTCAGTGGAAGCCACAAGCTCCTTTCTCTGGTTATAGAAGTTGGCTCGCTGGTATTCCCTAACCATCTTCCCAGCGAATTTACTAGTTTTAACATCAAAACCAGTAAAAATGCATTCCGGGGTTATGGTATCACCGTAAAACACTGGCTTATAAAAGGTCCAGTCATTTCCTGAATGAAAGGCTTGCACTCCAGGCAAACCCTGAAGAACCCAGGTTGGGAAAACACTATAAAACCACCCTGGAGGGGCTACAATGCCTTTATATCTGGTCTTTTTAGCATAATCCTCATCTCGCCACAGTGGATTGACATCTCCTATACCAAGGGCATAGTTCCTTATTGCCTCTCTTGATACAAATTGATTAAAGATATTTCCAATACGAAGTTTTACACCAATTCGCTCTTTCCATCCCTCAAGAGCCTCGCTGGTAACAAGACCCTCTGATATTTTAGCTATGCCTACTTCTGTCATTTTGCGTTCTTTTCAAACCTTTCCATAGAAATTAAATTCTTTAATATTTGCTCCATATCCTTTAAATAAGCGGCAACCAAACTATTGCAATGGGGACAATGACATTCAACTCTATTTCCAGAAGTAGTCTCTACTGGTTCACCTTCTTTACCACAAAACGGACATTTCATTGCTCAAACCTCCTATGCCTTGGCTAAGGTTAGTATAACCTACACAGGTTATCCTGTGTAACTCTTGAAATATTTCGTCTTATTCAAGGCCTCCTCGAAGAGCTCATGATGCCTATGGAAGGCTTCCTTAGCCGACCCTATCTCTTCTCTGCCTCTGATGAACATGAGGTCTTTCTCATCCTCCCCATATCTAATGTTGGTGCCCAAGGTATGATAGACGATGCTCGAATCCAGATTAAGAGCTCCTACTTGATCGTAGGTGTGACGCGTGGCAAGTTTGCCCATAACCACAGCGTCATGTGGAATGACACATATCGCTTTCGCCAGATTATACACCTCTGATTCAAGCTCCTCTGGGGGAACAGCTTTAGTTATTATTCCAATTGTTTCCGCTTCGACACCGCTTACGGTCCTTCCGGTAATGAGAAGTTCTCTCACCTTCTTAGCGTGACCACCCAGGAGTTCAAGAGGTGTAAGGGGGAATCCCCCGAAAGCCAGTCTCTGTCCTCGGTGAGCAAATTTAGCGTTATTTGCTGCTATTGCTATATCGCAGGCTTCAGGTATCCACATGCCAGCTTCTATACACCATCCATGGATCTGAGCCATGGTTATCTTAGTGCAAGCAAATATCGCCCTGATAAAGCCAAATATCTGAGTGTCATCTATTATTAGCCTTTTCCTTTGGTACGGACGAAAGGTGGGGGTGCCACCATAGACACGATATACTTGCTCTAAGTCATATCCTGCTGAGAAATTTTTCCCTTCGCCTCTGAAAATAGCAACTTTTATGCCCTCATCTTCATTCACCTGCTCCATAGCATCTCTTATTTCCTGCGTCATGAAACCCCGGCCAATGCTTATAGCATTAGCTTTCTCGGGTCTGTTTAGTGTGATGTATACAATCTGGGGTTGTTTTTCATCCTTCTCATAGCGAATGTGTGTAAAGTTCATAATTTCCTCCTAATTTTTAGATAAGTACTGCTTACAGTCAATATAACCTTTGAGCTTCCTTTTTAAGCTCAGCCGTAAAATCAGGAGGGGCGATAGCGCTGAGTTCCTCGGCTCTCGGCATCTGGGTTTTACCTTTAAGTTGGGCGAGATAGCCGCTAATAGAGGGAATATCCTTTCCAAGGCTCTCTATCTCTTAGATTAAGCGGTGCGTCTTTAAAAAGTTCTTCAGACATATACTTCAAGTCATCTGATATTATTGGCTTAAATTCCATCTTCTCAAGTATGTGCTCTTTTATATCCACGCCCGGCGCTATTTCCTTTAATATAAAACCATCTTTTGTGAAGTCAAATACACACCTTTCAGTGATGATTATTGTTGGCTGCCCTTCCTCGAGTGCATATTCACCACTTAAAGTTATCTGCTCCACTTTGTCCACAAACTTGGGGATATTACCATCTTTGATTATTTTTAATTTACCGTTTTTTACCTTTATTTCAGACTTTCCTGCAGTAAAAGCGCCACAATGAACTCTCTTCCTCGCTTTGGGGCAAACATTGAGAAATCCACCAACTCCTGGAATTCTTCCTTCTAGCTTACTTACATTTACATTTCCTTTTTTATCGATTTGGGCAAATCCAACACAACTTATATCATTTCCTCCACCATCATATAAATCCATCTGGAACGATTGGTCTATGATGGCATATGGATTGCTTGCTGTATTGAACTGTAGGCCATATCCGGGCACACCCCCAATCATTCCAGCCTCCACAGTTAAAATTATCTTATCGGATATCTTCTCCTCCCAAACCAATGATGAGATAAATTCTGACATCCCTGCCCCTAGATTAACCACCTTTCCTGCCTCCAGCTCGTAGAGTGCTCTGCGGGCAACAACTTTCTCTAGTCTCATAGGGACCACAGGTAGGCCTATGTCTGCTACTCTGACTTCACCGCTTCGTGCTGGATTATATTGCTCCCTCCATGTCATCCAGTGATGCTCAGGCCTTGCTATAACTATTGCATCTACCAAGCTACCCGGTACTTGCACATGCTGTGGATTAAGCGTGCCTGTGACTGCTACTCTTTCCACTTGCTCTATTACTTTTCCTCCGCAATTATGAGCTGCTATCGCCATTGGAAGAGTGACTAAGAAACCAGCTTCTTTCTCCATGGTAGCGTTCCCAAACTCGTCGGCTGTGGTCACCTTTAACATCGCTATATCGATATGAATTGGCTTATATCTCAACCATTCCTTGCCATCTATTTCTATTAATTCTACATAATCCTCCTTGGATATCGAATTTAGCTTGCTTCCTTCAAGACGCGGGTCAACAAATGTCTTCAAGCCAACATGAGTGATCAATCCCGGCCTCTTTGCACCTATGTCCCTTAGAAGCTGGCAAATTACGCCGGAAGGAAGCATATAGCATTCCACCTTCTCTTCCAAAACCATTTTCCCCAATGCAGGTGTCAAGTTGAAATAGGGGGCAATGACTTTTCTGATGAAGCCTTCGTGTGCGAAGTGGTCAAATCCGGCGCCCTTTAAATCGCCAGCCCCTCCAGGGATTAACAATGTTAAATCTTGAGGATGTCGGGTGTTCAAAAAACTATTCTCTAAGGCGATGAATAACTCCTCCGGAGCTATAAAGCTAAACCCAGTGCCTGTTACAGTATAGCCATCTTTGACCAATTTTATCGCATCTTCAGCGGACATTATCTTTGACATAGAAATACCCCCTCATTTGCTACATCAACCGGAACTTAAATCCAGGGTTGGTTTAAGGTCGAGCTTTATTCCAGGACCCATAGTAGTAGTTAATGAGACAGTCTTGACATACTGGCCTTTAACCCCAGTCGGCCTAGCCTTGATAACAGCCTCGATTACTGCGGTTAGGTTATCCATTAACTTTTTAGCTTCAAAACTAACCTTACCCAAAGGGACATGAATGATAGCCGTCTTGTCCAGTTTGAATTCTACCCGACCTTTCCGGGCATCACCTATTACCCTGGGCAAGTCAGCCGCAGCTACCACGGTACCTGATTTAGGGTTTGGCATCAATCCCTTCCTCCCCAAGATTTTACCCAACTTACCTACCTTGCCCATCATGTCGGGGGTAGCAATAGCGGTATCAAAATCCAACCAACCCTCCTCAATCTTCTTAACCAACTCATCACCACCAACATAATCTGCCCCAGCCGTTTTAGCGATTGTTTCTGCTTCACCCTGAGCAAAAACTAAAACCCTCACCGGCTTACCCAACCCGTGAGGCAAAAGGGCAACACCACGCACCTGCTGGCTGGCATTTCGGGGGTCAACACCCATCCTAAGGTGGAGTTCCACTGTCTCATCAAATTCAGCATAAGCCATCTTCTTAGCCAGCTCAATAGCCTCTTGAGGAGGATAGGCTCTGGTCTTATCCAGTAATTTAACTGCTTGTTGATAATTTTTACCCCGTCTAGCCATGTTTACTCTGTCTCAACCTCAGACCCTTTGCTTAAAGCGACCTCAATTTAGCGATACGGTTATTCCTTTTTTTGGCTATCAGCATAAAAGCTCTGGGAACATCTGCCATCAGGGACTTTGATTGTTCCGCAGCGTCGGAGTAAAACTTGCCTATCTTCTCCTCCAGCTTGATAGCCCTGCCCAAAGCATCGGAATAGCTAGCAGCCTTGGCTAGCGTGGTTTCAACCGCATATGCCTCCGGCTCTATATTAAAGGCAAAACAGCCCTCAATGGCATCAGTGATAACCCCATAGTATGCCCGTTCAATCTCGGCGACATTCCTATTATTCTCTTTGGCAAAAGAGAGAAAAACGTCCTTACCCTGGGCGTATCTCTGAGCCAAGCCTTCATAGAACTTGGCTGATTCAGTCTCAAGGCTCTTGGCAAAACTGATAACCGAAGACGCTGTTTGTAGCTTCATATCGTCACCTCTTAAAACCACCTCTGGATGACAACCTTACTTTCGGTAAAGAAACGAATAGCTTCCTGACCCTGGGTGTGTAGTATCCCGAAGAACGAATCCTTCATTCCACTGAATGGGAAGAATGCCA
>CAYQQD010000062.1:0-5307 GCA_964419575.1 uncultured Dehalococcoidales bacterium
CTCTCCTCTATTATTCCCCCGCCTAGGACAGCCTCACCCTGATAGAAGACCACGGCTTGACCGGGGGTAATTGCCCGCTGAGGTTGATAAAAGTTTACCTCGGCTACCCCATCATTAAGGCGGAGTCTAGCTGCAGCTTCAGGTGATTTATAGCGAATTTTAGCTGTTACATCGATTGGCTCCTGGGGAGCTTTGTCTGATACCCAGCTTAGATTAGTGGCAAAGAGTCTATCGCTTAAAAGCTGGTCTTTGGTGCCAACCACTAATCTATTGTTGGCGACATCAAACCTGAGCACATACAAGCGCTCATTTGAAGCAAGCCCTAAGCCCTGCCTTTGCCCCACGGTATATTGGGCTAAACCTTTGTGTTTACCTAAAACCTTGCCCTCGGTATTAACAATGTCTCCGGCTTTGATGGGGATATGTTTGGCGATAAATGACCGATAGTCATTATCAGGGATAAAGCAGATGTCTTGGCTCTCGCGCCGGTTAGCGGTGGACAAGCCTAGTTCGGCAGCCAGTCTTCTCACCTCCACTTTGCTGAGATTGCCTAATGGGAACAAGAGGTGTTGAAGTTGCTTTTGCCCTAGGGTGTAGAGGAAGTAGGACTGGTCTTTAGTTGGGTCAACTGCCTTCAGTAAGCTATAGCCATTCGGAGAGTACTCAATTCTGGCATAGTGCCCGGTAGCCAAAAAATGGGCATCTAACCCTTTAGCTCTCTGGAGCAGAGCATCAAACTTGATATACTGATTACACCGAATACAGGGATTCGGCGTCCTCCCCAGGCTATACTCTTGATAGAAATTGGCGATGACCCTTTGAGTGAAAATATCCCTCAAATTTATTACGTAATGGGGTATGCCCAGCTCATAGGCTACCTGCTTTGCGGCTACTATCGCTTCTAGCCCGCAACAGCCACTAAATCCGTCCCACTCAAGAGCTTGCATGGGCCACAGTTGCATAGTTGCGCCGATTACTTCATAGCCAGCGTCTTTTAATAAGGCGGCGGCTAGTGATGAGTCCACCCCGCCACTCATAGCCACAACGACTCGCTTCTTACGCATGCTTTAAACCCGCTGGAAAGCAGTTGGTTTACCCTTTGCCAGATAATATCGGCTATCTTCTCTTTAGATTGGCTGGCATCCACTACCAGCCAGCGCCTAGGCTCACTGGCCGCCATCTTGAGGTAACCCTCCCTTACCCTTTGATGAAAGGCTATATTCTCCCGCTCAAAGCGGTCTTGTCTTTTAGCTTTTTTGCGGGCAAGCCCTGCCTCAGCCGGTATGTCTAGCAGCACCGTCAGGTTGGGTTTCAAGCCTTGGGTAGCAGTATTATTGACCGCTTTGACCATTTCTAAATCTAGTCCCCGCCCATAGCTTTGATAAGCAGTGGTGGAGTCAGCATAGCGGTCGCAGATAACTACCTTCCCCTTTTCCAGATTGGGACGGATGACCTCGTCAACCAATTGGGCACGGGAGGTATTAAACAGCAGTAGCTCAGCCAGCGGTAATACGTCGGTATCCTGTGCCCACTTTAGCCAGCGAGCCAGCTTCTTGCCCAGGGGTGTGCCACCCGGCTCGTGGGTTAGAACTACTGGGATAGCTAACTCCGATAGCCTTTGATATAGCGCCTTGGCTTGAGCACTCTTGCCACACCCCTCTCCCCCCTCAAAGGTGATAAATAGAGCCATAACTGTTTTCCAACCCCTCACCCTTTGTCCCTCTCCCCTTTACAAGGGGAGAGGGAAGGAAATTTCTTAAGAGGGGCGTCAGCCCCTCTTAAACACCCATTTATTACTCGCGAGAAAGATTATTTTCTAGGGGCCCCGTATTCGCCCCTTTTAATCCCTCTACTATTTATAAATCCTCACCCGTCTATTGGGTTCTTTGCCTGAGCTTTGTGAGGACAGGTTATGTCTCTCGGCTATTATGTGCTGTAGACGGCGGATATAGGCGCTCTGGGGGCTGAGCTCTACCGCTCCCTGACCCTCCTTGACCCTGGCAACAGCTTCTTCTGCTTCACTCAGGGCAAGCTTAAGTGGACTTGTCTTATCTACGCTTTCTAAGGGGTAGAGCTCACTCAGTAGTTGCCTGATTTGATGTGGCGTGTTGCTTCTCAGGACATAGATAGGCAGGTTGGTGGCTTCGGCGTCCCTGACCTTTTGTAGCTTTCGCCGATAGTAGCTTTTGGAGGTGACAAACAGGTTGGCGTCACTTAGATTGTTGACTATATCCAGAGTTAGTCGCATCTCCCTTGCCATCTGCTCCAGTCGTCCCCGATTTACACCGAAGAAGTAGAGCTTGGGTGCTTTGTCCCTTTTGACTAACTGCTGACGTTTGGCTGCCTTTTTAATGATGACTGGCTTTTCCTTTTCTATCCTGACCTCACCGTTCTCGTCCAGCCAGCGAATCTCGGTAGTTGTGGATTGACCACGCAGGATGGCATCAACCGCCTGGTCAACATCGGGTTGAATTGCTACCTTGTCCCACTCTTGGATTTCAACCACGATATCAAAGGTCGGCGGTGCCCTGCGCTCCAGTATGGACTTCTGGGTACCCCGCCGCTTGGCTTCTTCATCACCCAGGGTTACGCTCTGGATACCGCCAATGAGGTCAGATAGGGTAGGGTTCATCATCAGGTTTTCCAGTGTGTTACCATGGGCGGTGCCGATTAGTTGAACCCCGCGCTCGGCAATGGTTCGAGCCGCCTGAGCCTCAAGCTCGGTGCCCATCTCATCAATAACAATTACCTCTGGCATGTGGTTTTCTACGGCTTCAATCATTACTGCGTGCTGCTTGGTGGGGGTGGTTACCTGCATCCGCCGGGCGTGTCCGATAGCCGGGTGGGGAATATCACCATCGCCGGCGATTTCATTTGAGGTGTCAACGATGATAACCCGTTTATTAAAGTCATCGGCTAGTACTCGGGCGACCTCGCGGAGCATGGTGGTTTTGCCTACCCCGGGACGGCCGAGCAACAAGATGCTTTTGCCCGATTGGACGAGGTCTTCAATAATTCTTATGGTACCAAATACTGCCCTGCCCACACGGCAGGTAAGCCCGACAATTCGCCCCTTGCGGTTGCGGATAGCTGAGATGCGATGTAAAGTGCGCTCAATCCCAGCCCGATTGTCATCGCCAAAGCTACCAATGCGTGAGACCACATAGTCGATGTCTTGTTCACTGACCTCTTGGGGGCTGAGGACTACCTCTCGCTTGGGGAAGCGGGCTTCAGGGGGGCGACCTAGGTCTAAGACTACTTCTAGCAGTTCACTATTGTCACTTTGTTGACATAATGGCTGGCGAATGTGAGGTGGTAAAATGTCAAGCAAAGCGTCTAAATCATCAGTGATTACCTTTTGTGAAAGCATTCTCGGATATTTATTTATATTACCATCCTCTAGGTGCCAATAGTTCCTCAGGTGGGATTTGTCTTATATCTAACCCGGGCATGGCTCCGCCCAGGTTTTTGGAGACCTCAGCGATAATTTTTGGGTCTTGGTAGTGGGTCGTGGCTTTGACAATAGCCCTGGCTCTTACCTCTGGATTGCTGGACTTAAATATACCTGAGCCAACAAAGACGCCGTCAGCACCTAGTTGCATCATCAGAGCGGCATCGGCTGGGGTAGCCACGCCACCAGCGGCAAAATTGACCACCGGTAGCTTTCCTGCTCTGTGTACTTCCTCTACCAGTTCAAACGGAGCGCCCATTTCCTTAGCCTGCGCCATCAACTCGTCCTGAGGAGTCGCTACCAGTCTGTGGATGCCATCAATTACTGCTCGCATATGTCTAACTGCTTCGACAATATTGCCGGTGCCAGCCTCACCCTTGGTTCTAATCATGGCTGCCCCCTCACCGATACGGCGCAGGGCTTCACCCAGGTCACGGCAGCCACAGACAAAAGGAACCTTAAAGTCATGCTTCCAGACGTGGTGTGATTCATCAGCCGGGGTAAGCACTTCAGATTCATCTATAAAATCTACGCCCAGGGCTTCCAGGGCTTGAGCTTCTACAAAGTGACCGATGCGGCACTTAGCCATTACCGGTATGGAAACTGCCTTCATAATGGCTTCAATAATCGCTGGGTCAGCCATGCGAGCCACGCCGCCAGTAGCCCGAATATCAGCCGGGACCCTCTCCAGTGCCATCACAGCACAGGCGCCAGCTTCCTGGGCAATCTTGGCTTGCTCGGGGTTGACTACATCCATAATCACCCCGCCCTTTAGCATTTGAGCCAGCCCAGTTTTGACCTTCCATGTGCCAGTTTCCATATTTGCTTCCTTCAGGCTATTACTTTTATCACTATTTTACTCTGGTTTAGCTTGTTTATCAACCTCACCCCCTTTAAGCTACCGTTAAAAAACAGCTTTTTAATCTTTAATTGATTGTTAGGGAATGTTTTACTAATTTAATAATTCTTTCGAGAGACCTCCTTACCCTGGTTATCGTAGAGCACAGCTACATCAGGTTCGCTGTTGTTCCAAATGGGTTGGCTATATTCAAAACTGAATCCTCCCCATTCGGGATGATCTTCGTTGGTATAGACTCGAATGCTTTTGCCCGGAGCCAAGATATAAGATGGGAAAGTGAATGATGGATACCCGTCTGATATATCCCTTAGCACACAGCCAGCTAGCTCCTGTGGTTGGTCTCCGAGGTTGGTGATTTCTACATATTCATCAGACTCTACATCAGGCACCAGACCATCATAAAAAATATAAGTAATTTGGACATTTTCAACTTTTATAGGTGGTGATGGCTGAATCTCTCGCCAAATCCCTATTTTGTCCTGCCTTGCCTCTGATTCGGCTTTCTCTAGAGTGTCCTGGTACATAGTATCAGGTTCGTAGGTTTTAGCCCAAGCAAGCCCTTGCCTTACCAGCTCAGCATTGATGAAGATATCATCAACGTAAACATAGCGTAGAAGCCTTCCATATTTCTCAGTTTCGGAAACATCTTTCTCCAGCCGAACGTTTTTCCCTTCTATTAGCTGCCTATTATATCTAGTAGCTTCTTGCGCCAGGGCACAATATTCGGCTCGCTTATCGTCCAGTTCTGGTGTATCTATGCCAATATAGCGAACCCTGTGCATTGTGCTACCAATGTTAACTTCAATGGTGTCGCCATCAATCACCCTAGTGACTAGAGGAGTGGCAGGCGCGGCACAACCAATTGCTAAAATTAGGAGAAGCAAAGCCAAGACAGCACTAAGATATTTTGTCTTCATTTTAGTTTCCTTATCTCACACGATTGGTCTTTTTGCTGGTATCCCGGGGCGGCGGGGGTATAGCTGGGGCGTTGGTGTTA
>CAYQQD010000063.1:0-5195 GCA_964419575.1 uncultured Dehalococcoidales bacterium
ATAATGGATGAGAAGGTAAAGTTAAGGTGGAGGGCTGAAAATTGCCAGAAGTTCAGCTTTATGATACTACACTTCGGGATGGGGCACAGAAAGAGGGCATTTCCTTCTCGGTGGTTGATAAGCTAAACATTGCCCGAAAGCTTGACGAGCTAGGCATCCACTTCATAGAAGGTGGCTGGCCTGGCTCTAATCCTAAAGATGTCGAGTTCTTCACCAAGGCTCGGGGCTTAGCCCTTTCCGATGCTAAACTAGTTGCCTTTGGTAGCACCAGACGACCCAAGGCTAAGACAGAAGACGACGCTAACCTCCAGACTCTGGCTAGTGCTGGGGTGGAGGTGGTTACTATCGTTGGTAAAAGCTCGGAGCTACAGGTCACCAAGGTGTTAGAAACTACCCTGGAGGAAAACCTTAGTATGGTTGCCGATTCTATAGCTTATCTTAAGGCAAAGGGGCTTACTGTTTTCTTTGACGCCGAGCACTTCTTTGACGGTTTTAAGGCTAACCCCAGCTATGCCCTGCGTGTCTTAGAGGCAGCGGCTGAAGCCGGGGCTAGTTGCTTGGTATTGTGTGATACTAACGGGGGCTCACTACCCAATGAGATAACCACTGCTGTTGAGGCGGCCAAGAGGCTGACCACCGTACCGCTAGGGATTCATGCCCATAATGATAGTGAATTGGCGGTGGCTAATACCCTGGCTGCAGTGCAGGCTGGAGTTAGTCAGGTTCAGGGAACAATTAATGGCTATGGTGAGCGCTGTGGCAATGCTAACCTTTGTTCTATTATCCCAGATTTGAAGCTCAAAATGGGAATTGACTGTGTTACTGATGAGCAGTTAGCTAAATTAACTGAGGTATCGCGCTACGTGAGTGAGGTGGCTAATCTTGCCCCTGATACCTCTTTGCCTTATGTAGGTTCTAGTGCCTTTACCCATAAGGCTGGGATTCATGTTTCAGCCTTGGCTAAGTGGACGGAGAGCTATCAGCACATAGACCCATCCCGAGTGGGTAATCGACCAAAGGCACTGGTATCCGAGTTATCAGGTAGGAGGAATATCCTGTACAAGGCGAAGGAGATGGGTTTAGATTTGCCCCCGAAAGGTGAGGAAGCCCAGAAGCTGCTGGACCAAGTTAAGTTACTGGAGAGCCGTGGCTTCCAGTATGAGAATGCCGAAGCCTCCTTTGAGCTATTAGTCCGTCGGGCTAATCCAGCTTATAGACCACCCTTTGAGCTGGTTGATTTTATGGTAGTGGTGGAGAAAAGGCGGCGCCCGCCGACTTTAGAGCGTCTGGAGGAAATGCTATCAGAGGCAGTGGTAAAGGTAAAGGTGGGCGACAAAATTATACATACTGCCGCTGAAGGCAATGGCCCGGTTAATGCCCTGGACGGGGCGTTGCGTAAAGCACTACTGCAGTTCTACCCCAGTTTGATTCAAGTCAAGCTAATTGACTATAAAGTTCGTATCCTGGAGGAAAGCGTTGGCACCGAGTCTCAGGTTCGTGTCCTCATTGAGTCCAGCGACGGTGTTGAACAGTGGCGGACAGTCGGAAGCTCAACCAATATCATTGAAGCTAGCTGGCTGGCTTTAGCCGATAGCCTAGAATACTGGCTATTAAAACAAAAAGGAGGCAAGTAAATGGAGAAAGTGGTTGTTAAACCGACTTGGCAATTAGCTTGGGGGTTATGGTGGAGGACGTTCCTTATTAGCTTGGGAATATCGGCTGTAATTACGGGTATTATGGTTGCTGTGTTTGGCGCTGCCCTTTTGGCCTGGTTAAGAACTATGCCAACGATGCCTTACTAAGAGGCTGGCAAGCATCATAGGTGAATTAAGACGCTAGCAAATAGCTAAACCAGTGTGGTGGAGTTAGCTAGCTCTAGCTGATAGCTTGGCTAAGACAGCTAAAAAGAGGGGATAATTTTGCTTAAAAGTCATAGTTGCGGTGAGCTGAGCAAAAACCATTTAGGTGTCAAGGTAACCCTGGCTGGTTGGGTAGACCGGCGGCGTGACCATGGGGGGTTAATATTTATTGACCTGCGTGACCGGGAGGGCGTAGTTCAGGTGGTATTTAACCCAGAGACTTCAAAGCAAGCCCACCTGATAGCTAGCGAGATGCGTAGTGAATATGTGGTCAGGGTCAGTGGTGAGGTTGCCCTCCGTCCTCCCGGAACCGAAAACCCCAAATTGGCTACCGGTGAGGTTGAGGTTATTGCCCAGAATACGGAAATACTCAACCCATCAAAGACACCACCTTTCTACATCAGTGAGGATACTGAGGTGGAAGAAAGCCTGCGGCTCAAGTACCGTTATCTTGACCTGCGCCGGGCTCGAATGAGGAGAAATCTTCTCCTTCGCCACCAGGTAGTAAAGTTTATTCGTGATTTCCTGGATGCCAAGGGGTTCATTGAAATAGAAACACCCATCCTGATTAAGAGCACCCCGGAAGGAGCTCGGGACTACTTGGTGCCGAGTCGCCTTTACCCCGGTAGGTTTTACGCCCTACCTCAGTCTCCGCAACAACTCAAACAATTGTTGATGGTGGCCGGCATGGAGAAATACTATCAAATTGCCCGGTGCTTCCGGGATGAGGATACAAGGGCTGACCGCCAACCCGAGTTTACCCAGCTTGACCTAGAAATGAGTTTCATCGAAGAGGAGGACGTCTTAAACCTGCTTGAGGAACTATTCACCTCTATGGTGGGGGCGATTAAGCCAGATTGTGGGCTTATCAAACCCTTCCCCCGGCTTACCTACGCTGAGGCAATGGAACGTTATGGGACGGATAAGCCTGATTTGCGCTTTGGTCTGGAGATAAAAGACCTGACCGCCATTGTTGCCCAATCCGACTTTTCCGTTTTTCGTTCTGCATTGGCTAGAGGAGGTAAGGTAAAGGGTATATCTGCCCCTGGCTGTGCTAGCTACTCCCGAAGTCAGCTTGAGGAACTAAATAAGCTGGTGCAAGGTCTCGGGGCTGAAGGCTTGGTAACTATGTCGCTAGCCGCCTCGGCTGGTAGTCTGGACGATTTAACCCCTGAAATGGTAAGGTCGGTGGCGGCTAAGTTTCTAACCATGGACCAGATTAGAGAAATAGCCAAGCGTTTGGGGGCAGATATGGGAGACCTGCTACTTATTATCGCTGGTAAGCCTGAGCTGGTTGATGTGGCATTGGACGAACTGCGCCGAGAAATGGGACATCGGCTTAAATTGGACGCCTCGCATCTTTTTAGTTTTGCCTTTGTTGTGGATTTCCCGTTGTTAAAGCGTAGCGATGAAGGACGATGGGAGCCGATGCATCATCCATTTACTGCGCCCAGGGGTGAGGATGTGTCCTTACTGGATGCCGCCCCGGAAAAAGTGCGGGGTAGGCATTATGATATAATATGTAACGGCTATGAAATTGGTGGCGGTAGCCTTAGGATTTACACCGCTGAGCTTCAACGGAAGGTATTTAGGCTGCTAGGCTATAGTGATGAGGAGATTGAGGAGCGTTTCGGGCATTTGCTAAAGGCATTTGACTATGGTGCTCCGCCTCATGGTGGCGTAGCCCTCGGCATTGACCGCATTGTGATGCTACTGGCAGGAGAAGCAACCATCAGGGAAGTGATTGCCTTTCCTAAAACCCAGGAGGCGGCTGATTTAACCTTTAACGCTCCGTCGCCAGTTGCCGAGGAGCAGTTGGCTGAATTACACCTGCGCTTGCGGGAGGAGAGGTGAAGGTAACCAACGAGAAAATAGAGGATAGTCAGGCATTCCTGAGCATCGAGATGGAGCCGGCTGAGGTAGAGAAGTCCTTGGAAGAGTCCTATCACCGTCTGGTTAAGAAAACCGATATACCGGGTTTTCGTAGAGGCAAGGCGCCGCGGGCTATACTCGAGCGCTACCTAAGTAAAGAAAGCCTCCTTGAAGATGCGCTGAATAGTCTGCTTCCCAAAGCCTGTAAAAAGGCCATCGAAGACCAAAAACTGGAGACTATTGCCAGCCCGTCTATTGAGATAGCCCAAACTGACCCGGTAATATTTAAGGTGATTGTACCGCTGCGACCTACGATTAAGCTTGGTGATTACCATTCTATTCAAGTCACGCCAGAGCCGGTGGAGGTAAGTGAGGATGATGTTAGTGCCATAATAGACAGGCTGCGTCATCAGTATGCTACCTGGGAGCCAGTAGAGCGTCCGGTAGGTTTTAACGATTTAGTAATTTTGGATATTGAGAGCAGTGTTGAAGATAAGCCCTTTATAAACCGAAAGGGAGCCCAGTATCAGGTTCTTCAGAATTACTCCTTTCCGGTACCTGGATTTGGTGAGCAATTACTAGGGATGGAGAGGGACGAAGACAAGGAGTTTCAGCTTCAATTTCCCCCAGATTATCCTAAGGGCGAGCTAGCTGGGAAAGAGGCCTGGTTTAAAGTTAGGGTGGTCGAAATAAAGCAAGAGAGGCTCCCTGAGTTAAATGACGAATTTGCTAAGGAGGTTGCCCCTGATATTGAGAGTTTAGGCTCGCTCCGAAAGCGGATTTATAGCAATTTACAGGTTAGGGCTGAGGAGAAAGCCAGATTGGATTTTGAGGAGCGGGTTGTGCAGGCAGCGGCTGATGTTACCCAAGTAGAGTTTCCACCGGTGTTGGTAGAAATGGAAATCGACCGGCTCTTTAGTCAACGGTTACAGCGCTGGCAAGCGGCTGGTGGTGGCTTAGAGGAGTATCTTAGAAGCATTAACAAGACAGAGAAGGAGATACGAGAGGAATTGCGCCCGCTGGCGACAAAAAGGACCACTTGGTCACTGGTGCTAGGGGAGGTTGCTGAGGCGGAGAAGATTGAAGTTAGTGACTCCGAGGTAGATGCTGAGATTGAAAGCATGGTTAAGGATACCGATGAGGCTAAAAAAGATGAACTGAAGGGGTTGTTGAATACTCCACCGTCCCGTGAGTCAATCAAGCAGACATTAACGACGCGAAAAACTATCCAGCGGCTAGTAGAAATAGCCAAAGGTTCAAATACGAGTATTGAGACGCAAGGGAAGGAGGAAGCAAAATGAATATCCAACCGGTGAATGTAATCCCGATGGTGATTGAAAGCGGAGCTAGGGGGGAGCGGGCGTTTGACATATACTCACTCCTGCTAAAAGAGCGCATCGTCATGTTAGGCATGCCGATTAATGACCAGGTGGCTAATGTTATTATTGCCCAGCTTCTCTATCT
>CAYQQD010000064.1:0-5090 GCA_964419575.1 uncultured Dehalococcoidales bacterium
GACGTATGGTGGCGCTTTTGACATTGACGCCCAGATCGCCTGGTGTGAGGACATGGTGGCGACATTCAAACCAGACATAATCATGATCCACTCAGCTAGTGCTGAGCTGCTGGTTCCGCCGGCTGAAAAAGCCGTAGACGCCGGTATCCCCGTCTTCACTCTTGACTGTGGTATTGATAGCCCCAAGGTTACCTCATTTATTGCTCACAAGTTTGAGGGTCCGGGCGGGACCGATATCCTCGGAGAGTGGTTGCTAAAAGACCTTCAGGAGAGGGGATATGGTCCGGATAACCCGGTGGTCGTTGGTGAAATGTGGGGCATGCGCGAAATGAAGACTGCCCAGCTGCGCAGCGAGGGATTCCACAAGGTGATTGACAGGTACCCGTGGATTACAGTGATACAGACTGCGGACACTGACTGGAATGAGGAGCGAACGGCAACCATCGCCGGCGAGCTGATAATGGCCCATCCTGAAGTCAGGGCTCTCTTCCATCACGGCTGTGGTGGCGCTGGAATGGTGCCAGGGCTTGAGGCAATCGGCAGGCTGCTGCCGTTGGATGACCCCGACCACATCATAATTGCGTCTAACGATGCCGAGATTGCCATGTGGGATGCCGTATCTGAGGGCAGGGCTGACACCTTCTCCACCCATGGTGGAGTCGAGCCATCTGACATCTGTCTCCAGGTAGCTATTACCAATGTCATCCTCGGGCAGCCAGTAGAAAAGTTCTACAAGTGCCCGTTCATTATGGTTGACATTACCAACGTTGCTACCGTTCAGATTGGTGGGGTACCACCTTACCCCGGCTGGCCAAGAGGCCTTTGGGACACATGGCTGCCTGCTGACCCGTTGGCAGACTATGGATTCCCGCAACCCAGCCTTGCGCTGAGGCAGCAGTATATGGGCTACTGATGACCATCAGGGTTTAGGATGGTTATAAGCTAAGGCTACTTGAGGGCTGGCATTGAAGTTAAGCCAGCTCTCAGTAGCCTTTGTGTTAATAATGCTATAATCTAAATGTTGCACAAGGTAATGACAAAAACAAGGAGGCAAAAGTGGGCAGACTAGATGACAAGGTAGTTCTTATCACCGGGGCAGGCATGGGGATGGGGCAGGCAGCAGCGCTCCTGTTCGCTAAAGAAGGGGCAAAGGTGGCTGTCGTTGACTGGAATGCTAAAGCTGGAGAAGAGACGGTCAAGACGATTAAGAAGGCTGGTGGTGAGGCGATATTTATAAAGGCTGATGTCTCCAAAGCTGAGGATGCCCAGAATATGGTCAAGACGGCGGTTAAAACCTATGGCAAATTAGATGTTATCTATAATAACGCCGCTATTCTGGGTCGGGCAACCTTTACTGAAAATATCACTGAGGAGGAGTGGGACAAGATTATGGCGGTCAATCTCAAGGGTGTGTGGCTGGGGATGAAGTATGCTATCCCGGAGATGCTCAAGGCGGGGAAGGGGTCAATCATCAATACTGCTTCCCAGTGTGGAGACAGGGGCACCCGTAATCTAGGTGCCTATTGTGCTTCTAAAGGGGGGATACTCGCCTTGACCAGGGTGACGGCAATGGAGCTGGCAAAAAAGAACATACGGGTAAATGCCCTTAACCCCGGGATTATTGCTACGCCGATGGTGATGGCTTTGCCTAAAGCTGAGCAGGAGCATTTTGCCGCGATAATACCTCAGGGACGGCTGGGTAGGCCGGAGGAAGTAGCCTATGCCGCCTTGTTTTTAGCCTCTGATGAGTCTTCCCATGTAACCGGTCATACCTTGGTGGTTGATGGCGGTATCGAGGTTGATAACAAACAAATGATAAAACCCAGTCCTTGATGCTGATAGCCATGTAGTGTAATGGCAAATAAGGTAAATATAAGGAGGCAAAAATGGGCAGACTAGATGGCAAGGTAGTTCTTATCACCGGGGCAGGCATGGGGATGGGGCAGGCAGCAGCGCTCCTGTTCGCTAAAGAAGGGGCAAAGGTGGCTGTCGTTGACTGGAATGCTAAAGCTGGAGAAGAGACGGTCAAGACGATTAAGAAGGCTGGTGGTGAGGCGATATTTATAAAGGCTGATGTCTCCAAAGCTGAGGATGCCCAGAATATGGTCAAGACGGCGGTTAAAACCTATGGCAAATTAGATGTTATCTATAATAACGCCGCTATTCTGGGTCGGGCAACCTTTACTGAAAATATCACTGAGGAGGAGTGGGACAAGATTATGGCGGTCAATCTCAAGGGTGTGTGGCTGGGGATGAAGTATGCTATCCCGGAGATGCTCAAGGCGGGGAAGGGGTCAATCATCAATACTGCTTCCCAGTGTGGAGACAGGGGCACCCGTAATCTAGGTGCCTATTGTGCTTCTAAAGGGGGGATACTCGCCTTGACCAGGGTGACGGCAATGGAGCTGGCAAAAAAGAACATACGGGTAAATGCCCTTAACCCCGGGATTATTGCTACGCCGATGGTGATGGCTTTGCCTAAAGCTGAGCAGGAGCATTTTGCCGCGATAATACCTCAGGGACGGCTGGGTAGGCCGGAGGAAGTAGCCTATGCCGCCTTGTTTTTAGCCTCTGATGAGTCTTCCCATGTAACCGGTCATACCTTGGTGGTTGATGGTGGCATTGAGGTTGATAACAAACAGATGATAAAGCCCAGCCCCAAATCGTAAGGTAAACCCAGTTAACCAACAACAAAAGGGAGGAGAGACTGGAATCTCTCTTCCCTTGATTGTTTCTTTTATATCTTGATAGTGTCTAGGTTTTCTGCAGCTCCAGGAGGAGGTCAGAGCATAGGCTATCCGGGATGGAGGGTGAAGACTTATTGAGCAGGTGAGTGTGTAACGGGGTGATGGAGATATTTCCTTGCTCTATTGCCCAGATATCTGTTTTCCTGTCGGTATCAGTGTTTATCCTTTGACGCACTACCCAATAATATTCCCGTTTCCCGTCAAATCCTTTCTCAACTGTGTTACTATAACCTCCACTGGCTAATCGGGTAATTATTACCCCTTTAATCTTTGCCAGGGGTAAGTTCGGCAGGTTTACATTGAGAAAAATATCGGTCGGCAGGTAATTAGAGTCGATCTTTTTAGCTAGCAATGCGGCTAATTTAGCTGCGTTATTTAGCAGGAGACTATCCACTGCGGCTACTGAGATGGCAATGGCTGGGAAACCACGAAGGTAGCCTTGCAAAGCAGCCCCTACTGTTCCTGAGATAAGCACATCATCGCCCACATTTGGTCCCTGGTTTATGCCAGAAATGACCAGGTCTATCTTGTTTTTAATTAGTTTACCTAAAGCTAGGATAACACTATCAGCTGGAGTGCCTTCCACTGAGTAGGTCTCTACTTTAGGCACTACAGGTCTGACTCTTTGTACTCTCAGTGGCTGGCGCAGAGTTACCGCAGTACCTATGGCGCTTTGTTCTCTATCTGGGGCGACAACTACTACCTGGGTGATATTCTTTAGCTCCTTGACCAGTGTCCACAGCCCTGGAGCAAATATTCCATCATCATTAGTTATTAGTATTCTCATACCGGACGCCTTTGCTTTATTCAGTTTATCATGGCAAGAATAATGACGGCAAATTGGAGGTTGTTTATTAACCTCACCCCCTTTAGATATTTATTAACCCACCCCCTTTATCCCCCTCCCTTATGAAGGGAGGGGGAATATAAAATAGAAGAGGGGCTAACGCCCTCTTAAACTCCCAAGAAAGGAGAGTCAAAGAGAGGCGAAGCCTCTCTTAATTAACTATTTCCCCCTTCCCTTAATAAGGGAAGGGGGGAAAGGGGGATAGGTTGCTAAACAACCCCAAATTGCGAGGTTGGGTTGACTCTGGCTCGCCTTTTTGTTATGCTATAACCAAAATTAAATACGGAATTGTAGGGGTGCCCGAGCACAAGCGAGGGCTTAAATGGAGGGCAAGACCGGTGAAAATCCGGCACAGTTCCGCCTGCTGTAACTGAGGATATTCTTCAGAAGTCAGAACGCCAGCCCTTACTATTTATTACCTCCGCGGAGATGGGGGAACAGGTTATAGATTTAAAAATCCCCTTGTTCTTCAGACGAGGGGATTTTTAATTGGTTATTTAGGGATATCACTTTGGTTATAAAGCTAGGTTTAGAAGAGTGCTTAGTAAACTAAGAGGCAGAAATCGGCTAGTTTTAGTTTTACTGCTCTTAGGTGGCGGTTTGGTTGTGGCGTTGTTTTTAGCTAATGCCTTTGGTGCGGTGAATATCCCTTTACCCGAGATATTAAAGATGGCGCTTAATAAGATGGCTGTTTTCCATTTCCCCTCTACTTGGAAGGCAGCGGATGAAACGATTATTTTTCAGATTAGACTACCCCGAGTAATAAGCAGTGCTTTGGTTGGTGCTGCTCTGGCTACCGCTGGGGTGCTGTTTCAGGGGTTACTACGTAATCCTATGGCTGACCCCTATATTATTGGAACCTCAGCCGGCGCTGCTTTGGGGGCGACTATAGCCATGATGCTGCCCGTAAATCTAGTTTTTCTTGGTTTTGGCTTGGTGGCGGTGGCTGCTTTTGGTGGTGCCTTGGTTACGGTGATTTTGGTCTACAACCTAGCCCGGGTAGGTGGTAAGACGCCTATTATAAGCATGCTCTTAGCCGGATTTGTGGTCAGTTCTCTGCTGGCGGCAGTTATGATGTTTTTGATGTCAATAGGCAACAGGCTGAACCTAAACCTTCACGCCGTTTATTCCTTTCTTATGGGTAACATCTCGGTAACTAGCTGGGGACAGCTTGCTATTGTCGCCCCGCTGGTCATTGGGGGTATTATTGGCGCCCGATTTTTTGCTTTCCATCTGAATGCCTTTTCTCTGGGGGAGGAGGGGGCTGCCTATCTAGGCATTGACGTAGAGAAGGATAAAATTCGCATCCTGGCTTTGGGTTCTTTGCTCACAGCAACCGCAGTCTCTATAAGCGGGCTGGTTGGTTTTGTCGGACTGGTGGTACCGCATGCGGTGCGCCTGAGTTTGGGACCAGACCATCGGTTGCTGTTACCAGCTTCGGCATTAGCCGGTGCCGGCTTTTTAATTGTTGCTGACCTTGTCGCCCGTATTGTCCT
>CAYQQD010000065.1:0-5084 GCA_964419575.1 uncultured Dehalococcoidales bacterium
CACACCGCCCGTCACGTCATGAAAGTCGGCAACACTTGAAGTCGATGGGCTAACCTTGATTCGTCGAGGAAGCAGTCGCCGAGGGTGGGGTCGATGATTGGGACGAAGTCGTAACAAGGTAGCCGTAGCGGAAGCTGCGGCTGGATCACCTCCTTTCTAGGGAGAGTAATCTCCTAGGTCGATACCGGCCTAAAAGTCGGTTTAAATCCTTCCTTCCGCTATTCAGGGGTTAAGGTAATTTTATTTTTATTGACCTCACCCCCTTAATCCCCCTCTCCTTGGTAAGGAGAGGGGGAAATTAATTAAAAAGAGGGGCTGGCGCCCCTCTTAAACACCCCGATAAATAAGGATTCCCTATAGCCCCTCTTAGACACCCCCAAAAGTAGGAGAGTTAAAGAGAGGCGAATATGGGGTCCCCGCAAAAACGAAGTTTTTGTGGGGTAAAAAGCCTCTCTTATTTAAATATTTCCCCCTTCCCTTGCCAAGGGAAGGGGTCAGGGGGATAGGTTGATTGGGGAGAGGCTAAGGGGTAAAGCAAAGCTGAAGCTTGATTTTTATCCTAGCTTCATCGTACAATGAATAACAATTTGTGGGCCATTAGCTCAGTCGGTTAGAGCACAGTCCTGATAAGACTGGGGTCTCTGGTTCGAGTCCAGAATGGCCCACTTTCTGCTCTTTTCCTGTACCCCTTGACTGTTTTATGCTTGAGCCACCCCTATGGTACAGCCTATGGTATAATCCAACTAGTTACTACGAATGGGGCTTCTTTAGTGATAGGTTTCATCGAAAATCTGGCAAAGCGGGCAGGGGATATATTGCTGTCCCATTTTGGCGAAGATGAACAGTTGCTCAAATTGCGTTATTCAGTCAAAGCGGCAGTAACCAAGTATGACAAGATGGTCGATGAGCTGATTATTCGAGAAATCAGGCAGAAGTATCCTGACCACAGCCTTTTGACTGAGGAGAGTGGCTGGTTAAAGGGTGACCCTGACTGGCTCTGGATTGTAGACTCTCTTGATGGCACGAGTGATTTTGCCAGTTCAAATCCCCTGTTTTCAGTATGTATAGCTGTGGTGCATAAGGGGGAACTTGTTTTAGGCGTAATCTATGCCCCGGCAATTAATGAATTCTATTTAGCTGAGAAAGGAAACGGAGCTTACCTCAATCAGAGGAGAATCCATGTCTCTGAAATTTCTGAGCTTGGGGGAAGTTATCTCTTTTACTGTGAGGGTGGGGAAAAAGATAGATTGAGGACTGGCAGGTTGTTAAGTAACGTTTACTTAGAAGTTACTGATGTGCGTAAGCTTGGCTCAGCCGGCTTGGAAACGGCTTGGGTGGCAGCGGGGAGAGGGGAGGCTTATTTTACCACCAAGATTGAGCCGTGGGATGTTGCCCCCGGGGTTCTGTTGGTTCAGGAAGCTGGAGGAGAGGTAACTGATTTTAAGGGTAACCCGTGGAAGTTGGAGACCAGTGACCTACTGTTCTCCAACGGACGAGTCCACACAACTCTGCTTAATTTGCTTGGTAAGAAATGACCGAAGCCGGTCTGTTTTACTTTTATGCCAAGCTGCCCAGGGCTTCTAAGGTTTCATAACTTTCGGGCTCAACAGCCGGAGTCGCCCCAAACCATCCTCAAAGTCAAATCGGCCATTATTAAGGAAAGGCCATTGTGTTCCGGCATCAATGCATTGGCTGGCTTCGGCGGTGTTAAGAATTGGGGCAAGTTTAGTAACCTCGTTATAGATGCTGGAAACTGTCGGGTAGTCCATTGGATAGCCTAGGCAGGTAGATAAGGCTGAGATAATCTCCCAATTCTTCTTGCCAGCTGGTGGTGAGATAGCCGGATGCAGGTGCTGAATTCGGCGCTCGCAGTTAGTGTAGGTGCCTTCGCTTTCAGCGAAGTTGGCTCCAGGAAGAATAACATCAGGATAAGGCGGTTTTTCGGGGCGTACAGTATCTACAAGTACGGAGAAAATCGGCACTTCAAATATAGTATTGCCTATGTTCCCAGTAGCGTCGCCACCAAGAACGAGGATGCCTTGGATGTTGCCTTCCTCTATTCCTTGGGTAGTGGCAATGGCACTTTTTCTTCTCCCAGTAGGTACGGGCTTACCCCAGGCAGCTTCAAACTTCTGCCTGATAGCTGGACTGGTGATTGGCTGCTGTCCAGGAAGGTAGTTCGGGTTCACCCCCATGTCAATCAGTCCTTGGGCGTTGCCAGCAGTATGGAGGGCTATTATCCCGGCACCACTTCGCCCTACATTGCCGGTGATTAATGCCAGGTCACTGATTAGGATGAGCTCGGCGGGGGTGATGGTATCGGCATTTACTATTATTACTGGTCTTTGGGCTCGAATATAAAGGTGTATGGCTTCGATGATTCTTGCCGGTTTTATCCAGAGTGTGTCGGCAATCTTCTCTAATGGGTATTTTTTCACCCCATTGGCAAGGCGTTCAAAGCCAGTGGTTCGGAAGCGGACAAAATCATAATTAACCAGACCATAAGACAGGATGTAATTCAGCATGGCTCTAAGCAGCCCTACACTTGTTTTTGGATTGACCTTCACCGTGATGTTGGCTAGGGGGTCTATCCTGGTAGCCCGGTGATTAAATGTAACCAGTTTGCTTCCTTTAGCTATTGCCTCCCTGACCTTGAGAGCGATTATCGGATAGTCCTCGGTGATGTCACAGCCGAAGACGATGATGAGGTCACTGGCTAGAATATCGTTATAAGAGCAGGTGGAAGCATTCTTACCAAAACTCCTGGCTAACTCTTCACTCACTGTAGGGACGCTTAGACTACCTATATTATTGGTGCCCAAGGCGACTCGAGCCAGCTTTTGGGCTAGGTAGTTCTCTTCATTAGTCAATTGGGGGGATGACAAGACTGCGAGTCGGTCGCCACCACTTCGCTCCTTGATTTGTCTCAGACCGCTGCTGGCTAAGGCTACGGCTTCTTCCCAACTAACCTCAATTAGGTTGCCATTCCGTTTAATAAGTGGTGTTGTCAGCCGGTTTAAGTCAGAGAGAGAGCAGGGGTAAAAGGCACCCTTGTTACACAGGTTACCATTATTTACCGGGCTGCTAATCGGGGAGGTAACTTTTACTATTTTATCTCCGATGATATTCAATTCTAGGTTGCAGCCAATACCGCAGTAAGGACAGGTGGTAGGCACAGTGTCAAGTTTCCACGGTCCTGGCTTAGGTAAGTGAATTTTAGGGGTTAAGGCTCCAGTGGGGCAGGTAGAGATACACTGCCCGCAGGATATACAGTTTGTTTCCTGTAGAGGCGTACCCAAGGCTGGTTCAACCTTGGTGACAAAGCCACGGTTAGTAAAGCCCAGGGCATTGATACCCAAAACCTCGTCGCATATTCTGACACAGCGACCACATAAGATACATTTATTTTGGTCTATCAGGATGTGTGGGTGCTCGTCCTCATTTATCGGCAGGTGGCGCTTAGAGCCGGCATAGTGAGTATCGTTTACCTGATACTCGGTAGCCAGCTCTCGCAACCGGCAATCAAATACATCTTGGCAGCCGCAGGCTAGGCAACGCTCTGTTTCCCGTTTAGCCATTGCCTCGATGAACCCAAGCTCAATCTCAGCAAAGTTCCTCTTTCGCTCTTCCGGGTCTAGGACGGGCATTTCAGTCCTTGGGATACGCTCTACCTGCTGGTAGTCGGTGATGTCAATCTCATCTAACTCGCCCTTGCTGCAATTATAAGGTCTTGTCTCTGGCACAATTGGCTGGCCGTTTAGGTACTGGTTGATAGAAGTTGCCGCTCTTCGTCCAGCAGCTACCGCTTCGATGACAGTAGCCGGGCCTGAAGTGCAATCGCCACCAGCGAATACTCCTTCCACCGAGGTTTCCATTGTTTCCTCATTGGTGTTGATATATCCTTTTCGGTTAAGCTCTATGCCACTATCTTTGTCCAAGCTAGAAGTGTCAAGAGTCTGGCCAATAGCCGCAACTACGGTGTTTACCTTCATAGTGAATTCTGAGCCAGCCACTGGCTCTGGTCTTCGCCTGCCTGAGCTGTCAGGTTCTCCCAGCACCATTCTGATGCATTCCATGGAGTCAACCTTGCCGTTCCGGGCACTTACCCTTACCGGGGCGGCTAAGAATTGAATTCTGATTCCTTCTTGTTCCGCCTGCTCTACTTCTTCTTTATTAGCTGGCATTTCATCCCTTGACCGACGATAAACAATGGTCACTTCCCTGGCTCCTAGCCGTAGGGCAGCCCGGGCAACATCCACCGCCGTGTTGCCGCCACCGATGACGGCTACCCTCTTTCCTAGTGTTACCTTCTTCCCCAAGGCGACATCTTTAAGGAATTCAATCCCGGAAAGAACGCCGGGCAAGTCTTCCCCCTCGATTTTCATCTTCTGGTCGGCTTGAGCACCAAGGGCAACAAAGATGGCTTCATACCCCATGGCTTTTAAGCTTTCAACGGTAATATCTTCACCTAAAGAGACGTTGTAGCGAATTTCATGGCATAGACTGGCGATAGCAGCTATTTCCTTATCCAGGATTGCTTTAGGCAGGCGGTACTCAGGGATGCCATGCCTCAGCATTCCACCGAGCTGTGAATTAGCTTCAAAGATGGTTACCTCATGCCCCTCAAGGGTGAGGTAATAGGCGGCTGATAAGCCGGCAGGACCTCCGCCGACGATAGCCACTCTGTGTCCGGTGGCTGGCTTGGGCTGGGGTATATAGGGAGCTCCGTTATTCTGCTCATAGTCAGCCACAAACCGTTTTAGGGCGTTTATGGCTACTGGTCCATCTATTAAATTCCGGCGGCACTTAGTTTCACAGAAGCGGGGGCATACTCGCCCGCAGACAAGAGGCAGAGGATTTGACTCCCTAATTAATTTTATTGCTTCTTGGTATTGACCATTAGCGGTCAGGGCAATATGGCCTTGGATGTCTATTCCTGCCGGGCAGGCAAGCTTACACGGGGCGATACAATCACCATAATGGTCAGAGAGAAGCAGTTCCAGAGCCATTCGGCGCATATTTATAATGTTGTCGCTTTGTGTCCTTACCACCATGCCTTCGGTTACCGGTGTGATACACGCTGG
>CAYQQD010000066.1:0-5083 GCA_964419575.1 uncultured Dehalococcoidales bacterium
GATAAAGCCCTGTGTGATACCTGCCCGAGGCAAGAGACAAAGCCAGAGAAATTATCCATGAAAGAGATAAAAAGACCGTGGGAAATCAACATTGCCCCTGAGAAATGCTTCTTGGAGCAGGGACTAATTTGTCTCGGTCCTGCCACTCGTTCGGGGTGCGGGGAAACATGCATCAAGGCTAATCAGCCATGCCGGGGGTGCTTTGGCCCGGTAGAGGGAGTCATAGACCAAGGGGCAAAAGCTCTGTCAATGATTGCTTCTATATTAGGCCTTGAAGGCGAAGAGAAAATGACTGATGAGGAGGTCGAAAAACTAATCAGTGGGATTGTCGACCCGGCAGGGACATTCTACCGATTTAGCTTGCCGGCTTCTCTGCTTGGAAGGAAGAGAATGAAATAGGAGGACAGAGTGAGAAAGATAACCATTGATCCGATAACCAGGCTTGAAGGGCATGGAAAGATAGAGATATTTCTCAATGATGAGGGGAATTGCGACCGGGCTTACCTTCAGGTCCCTGAGCTTCGAGGCTTTGAGAAATTCTCTGAAGGAAGACCTGCCGAGGAGATGCCACGAATAACCACCATGATCTGTGGCGTGTGTCCTACTGCTCACCATATGGCATCAACTAAAGCCCTTGATGACCTTTGGAAGGTTGAGCCAACATCGGCAGCAAAGAAGATAAGAGAGCTTATGTATAACGCCTTCCAGGCTGAAGACCATATATTACACTTCTTTTTCCTTGGCGGTCCTGACTTTGTTGTTGGTCCACAGGCACCCGCCGCAGAAAGGAATGTACTAGGGGTTATTGCTAAGGCTGGGCTGGAAGCTGGCAGAAAGGTGATAGAAGTAAGGAAAAGGCTGCGAGGAGTTTTGAGGATAATTGGAGGGAAGCCCATTCAGCCTACCTGCGGCCTGCCTGGAGGGGTATCAAAACAAATCACTGAGGAGGAAAGGGAGACGATTATAGACGCAGCGGAATATGCGGTTGATTTCACCAAGTTTGCCCTTGCCCTTTTTAATGACATTGTACTTAAAAACAAAGACTATGTTGACCTCATCACCGGTGATGTCTATAAACATCGGACGTATTATATGGGGCTGGTGGACAAGAATAACAAGGTGAACTTCTACGATGGGCTTCTAAGAGTGGTTGACCCCAATGGTAAAGAGTTTGCCAAGTTTAGGGCTCAGGAATACCTTGACCACATCAGGGAGCATGTTGAGCCCTGGACTTATGTTAGATTCTCCTATCTTAAGAATGTAGGCTGGAATGGGTTTGTCGACGGGAAGGAGAGCGGTGTCTTTAGAGTAGCGCCGTTGGCTAGGCTGAATGCATCTGATGGGATGGCAACGCCGCTGGCCCAAGAGGCCTATACAAAGATGTATGAAGTATTAGGCGGGAAACCGGTTCACAGTACTTTAGCTTTCCACTGGGCACGGCTCATTGAGGCACTTTACGCCTCAGAAAGGGCACTGGAGCTTGCCCGCGACCCTGAACTTACCTCCCCTGATATAGTAAATTTGCCTACTGAGACTCCAAAGGAGGGGGTAGGCGTAGTCGAAGCGCCGAGAGGAACCCTGATTCACCACTACCAAACTGATGACCGGGGAATTCTGACTAAGGTCAACTTAATCGTCGCTACCCAGAATAACTCAGCTGCCATTAACATGTCGGTTGAAAAAGCAGCTAAATCGCTGATAAAAAGGGGGAAAGTCCCCGATGGGATTCTCAACATGATCGAGATGGCATTCAGAGCATATGACCCCTGCCATGCCTGTGCCACTCATTCACTCCCAGGAGGAATGCCGCTTGAGGTGAATGTATATAACTCCAAAGGCGACTTAGTAAAGAAATTAAAGAGAGAATAAGATGGGGGAGACTATTTCTGAGAATGAACAGGCTCGGGTTGAGGAAGTAATTAATGAAGCTGGGAAAGTATATCTGCCGCCCTGCCAGATAGCTTGTCCTCTGGGCGAGGACATTCAGCGCAGTCATGCTATGATTGCTTTACTCCCCCTGGATGCTAAAGAGGCAGTAAGTCAGATAATCAAGATTGGCGACGAAATTTATGACAAGAATCCGTTGTTCTTATTATGCAGCTATATTTGCGGGCTCTGTGAGAAGCAGTGCAATTATAAAGACCAGACTGGAGCCGTAAGGCGTAGGATGATAGTGAAACTTATTGCTGAGTATTACCTCCCGTATCTGGAGACCAAGCCTCCGCTACCGGTGCCAACCAAAGAAAAAGTGGCTGTGATTGGTGGTGGACCAGGAGGCTTAATGTGTGGCTATACGCTGAGTAAGAAGGGCTACCGGGTAACCATCCTGGAAAGAGACTTTGAGCTAGGTGGCGCTCTACGATACATCCCCAGGTATCGCCTGCCCAAGGATATAGTCGATGCCGCGATACGCAACCTAATCAGGATTGCCCATATTGAAGTCAAGCTCGGGGCTAGGATGGGTGATGGGGGGAAAACGCTAGATGACCTGAGGCACGAAGGTTATCGGGCAATATTCATAGCTACTGGCACTCCCTCTCCCAGACCTTTAACTATAGGCAGGGAACTTGTAGCTGGGGCTGACCTAGAGGGAGTCATGTTCGGACTACACCTGCTCTTTGGTGTAAATCAGGGAAGGGTTTCCCTTCAGCTGTTTCAGGGTAAGCGAGTAATAGTGGTAGGCGGTGGCAATGTAGCCTTTGACGTAGCCAGGACCGCCCGAAGGCTGGGGGGAGGGGTTACTCTTGTTTGTCTAGAAAATGAAAATAAGCGTTCCAAAGATGGCATACCGGCTGATGTTGAGGAGATAGAAGGTGCTACCGAAGAAGGGATAAAAATAATCTACTCCCGAGGCGTATCCGAAATAATCGGTGAGGATGGGAAATTTAAGAAATTAGAATGTCCCCGGTGCACGTCGGTCTTTGACGAAGATGGTAAGTTTAACCCTAAATTCGACCGGAGTGATGTGATAGAGCTTGAAGGCGATGTGCTGCTGATTACTATCGGCCAGGGTCCAGAGCGGGCATTCTTCCAGCAAGAGGGTCTGCTGAACGAATGGGGCAGACTGGCTGTTGACCCGGTTACCCTTATGAGCAACCTTAGACTGGGGATCTTCATTGGTGGTGATGTCAGAAGGGTAGGTTTTGCTGCCGAAGCAATGAGGGATGGATTAACCGCCGCCGAGTCAATCGACCGCTACCTGAGGGGTGAGGACATGAGGGCGTGGAGGGAAAAGGATTATGAGAAAGCTTCCATTCCCGAGGGTCTGGAGTATAAGCCTCAACCAGCAATCAAACGGGCTCCGGTTGAAGAGAGGCTGAATTTTGAACCACTTGAGGAAGCATTCACCCTGGAAGAAGTAATAGCAGAGGCTAGACGGTGCCTATGCTGCGGACCGTGTAAGAGCTGTAAAGGGTGCGTCGTCTTGGAGCTTCAGCCTGAGATACCAGTCATTGAGGTTAATGAAGATTTGTGTAGCGGGTGTGGAATTTGCATTGCTGTCTGCCCCTACAATGCCTCTAAATTGGAAAAAACCGAAAAGGGGCTAGTATCGGTCACAGATAACCTCAAATGCAAGCGATGCGGGGTGTGTGTTAGTGCCTGTCCTGCTGGTGCAAGAACTATCAAAGATGAAGTGGCGGAAACTATAGCCAGTGCGTACGCAATGTTATAGATATGGAAAGGAGGGATAAACTACGAAAGAGAAGGTAGAAGCAGTTCTGGCGCAGATAAGACCTGCCTTGCAGGCAGATGGGGGTGATGTTGAGTTGGTGGATGTGAGTGAAGGCGTGGTCAGGCTAAAGCTCAGAGGTGCCTGTAGCGGCTGTCCCATGGCAACTATGACTCTGCAACACGGGATTGAGCGAATCCTTAAGCAGCAGATACCCGAAGTTAAACAAGTGATTGCCGTCTAACGAGGGGAGAGGACGATGCCGATATATGAGTATCTTTGCTCAAATTGTAAACTTAAGTTTGAGCTGCTTAGAGCAATGAGCCAGTCGGGTGAGAGTGCCCCCTGCCCGATGTGCGGAAGTAGTGCTCAGCGGGTGCTTTCTTTATTCTCTAGAAGTTCTGAGGGGTCATCTGCTTCCGAGGGAAGGAGTGCGTGCAGTAGTTGCACTTCCTATACCTGTAATTCTTGCCCTATATCAGGGTAAGGCGTTAGAAAGGAAATAACCTCAGGCTGTATTTTAGCCCTGAAAATTCACTTTTGATACAACAAATAATGGACCAAGGGAGGCTATGACAGATTTCGAGCCTAAAATTGTAGTCTTTTGTTGTAACTGGTGTTCGCCTGCGGGGACAGACTTCGCCGGCGGTTCAAAATTAGAGAGCACCCCCTATTCCAAGGTAATCAAAATCACCTGTACCGGAAGAATAGAGCCAAGCTTCATCCTTGGTGCTTTTGCTAAAGGTGCCGATGGTATAATGATAGCTGGATGCCATCCTGGGGATTGCCATTATATCAGCGGTAATCTTAAGGCAAGGCGAATAATAGCATTAATTAAAAATCTACTCCCCCAACTCGGGATAGAACCTGAGAGATTACGACTAGAATGGATTTCAACATCTGAGGCAGAAAAATTCCAGTCGGCAGCAGATGAATTTATTGATGAAGTCACCAAGCTCGGTTCTCTCAAACAGATTAATAAGGTGGAGGCAAAATGAGCCAGCAGGTTACCCGGGATATAGTAGCTGTTAAACAAAACGAAGACTATTGTAGCCATTGCTCTATTTGTTCCTCCCTCTGCCCCTACCAGGCGTTAAACAAGGAGGCTGAAACCGGCAAAATCTTCCTAGATATAGAAAAGTGTCAAGTGTGCGGACTATGTTACTCTACTTGTCCGGCTAAAGCCATCGACACCATCTATTACGACCTCGATTCATTAATTAACTATCTAGGGAAGGCGAAACAGGAATTTGACTCCGATACACTGGTTATTATGTGTAAGGGAAGCGCCCCCGATTTTAGCGGGGTAGAAAAACTATTTGGGGTATCAAAGTTTGTCCCGCTTATAGTTCCCTGTGTTGGTCGCCTTCCCGAGGAAATATATTTTAACGCCTTACTTATGGGGATAGAGAA
>CAYQQD010000067.1:0-5031 GCA_964419575.1 uncultured Dehalococcoidales bacterium
ACTATAGAGAGGAGGCGAAAAGGGAAATCAAAGTAGGCCCGAACAAAGGCGATAAGGCGGCTCACGAAATAGTTGACCTCTTAGAAGCGAGAAGCAAGGTTGACCCCTTACATGTCAACCTTTCTCAGGTTGACTATGAGACCGATGTTTTGATAATTGGTGGGGGTGGTGCCGGGACTACTGCTGCCCTTCTTGCCCAGGAGAACGGGGCAGAGGTTGTCCTGACAACAAAACTGCGCCATGGCGACGCCAACACTATGATGGCCGAAGGCGGTATTCAAGCCGCCGATAAGCTGGAGAAAGACTCCCCGGCTTATCACTACCTTGATACAATGGGCGGAGGGCATTTCAAGAATGACCCTGAGCTTGTATATAGATTGGTTACTGAAGCGCCGGATGTCCTCCTCTGGCTCGAAAGTTTAGGTGTTATGTTTAGCAAGTTTCCGGAAGGAAGGCTTCAAACCCTTTCTGCAGGGGGATTTTGCCGAAATCGCCTTCATTTTTGCGCTGATATAACCGGTGCTGAGATAATGCGCACTCTTCGCGATGAAGCCAGAAACAGGGAGGGAATCAAAGTCCTCGAGTTTTCTCCGGCTGTGGAGTTAATCCTTAGTGAACATGGACATTGTGCCGGGGCTTTACATTATGATATGGAGACTGGGGAATATTTTGTCATCAAAGCCAAAGCGGTGATACTAGCCACAGGAGGGTGTGGGAGACTCCATGTCCAGGGTTATCCCACCACCAATCACTACGGAGCAACCGCAGATGGACTTATCCTTGGGTATAGGGCTGGGGTAAAACACGCGTTTATGTATACCCTTCAGTATCACCCTACCGGGGTTATTTTCCCGGAGCAGATAGAAGGGCTTCTCATATCTGAAAAATTTAGAGGTGCCGGAGCCGACGTATTGAATGTCGACGGGGAAAAGTTCGTGAATGAGATGGAGCCCCGCGATGTAGAGACCTCTGCTTATATCAGGGAGTGCATAACAAGGGGCAAGGGGGTGCCGACACCTGCGGGGAAATTAGGGATATGGCTTGATTCGCCAATGATCGAGATACTTCGCGGAGAGGGTACGGTCAAGCGAGAATTCATCGGAAAATGGAAAGTATTCAATAGGCAAGGGATTGACATCTCTAAAGAGCCAATGTTAGTTTACCCTGTCCTTCATTATCAAAACGGGGGTCTTCTGTGTAATGCCGAGTGTGAGACCTCAGTCCCCGGCCTCTTCGTTGCCGGAGAAGTAACCGGAGGCGTGCACGGTGAAAATCGGCTTATGGGTAATTCCCTGCTAGATATCCTCGTTTTTGGAAGGATCGCTGGGAAAAATGGCGCTATCTATGCTAAGGATAAGGCCAAGGAGGGGAAATTGACCCTAGACCATGTCACGGCTTATCATAGGGAACTTGAGGATGCGGGAATAATGACTGACAGGGTTGCTCCTATGCTTCTGCCCGATTACACCAATCCAAAAGTTAGACAAAGACAGCTCACCGCCCGTTCCATAGGGACCGTGGGATAAAAAATGCTCCTGTGAAAGAATAATGCAAGTCACTTTGCCCTAAACTCTCTTTGTTTTTATCCTCCTTGAGATCTGGCTCAGCCTCCTATTCGTGCCATTTCTAACGCACACTGTAAAGTCCGAGATCCCGAGCCCCTCTCTTCAGGAGAGGACATAAAGCACACTATAAACGCAACTTGCAGAAGACAAATACAAAGTATCCAGTGTTTAGTGGTAAAATAGTGCTAAGAGCATAATTTAGAAAATTTGAAAATGCAGATCAAGCATGGTGAGGAGGTAGGTGGCATGGACAACCCACTGAATAGCGCAACCGAGTTAAAGCCCGTAGTAGAAAAAGCTGTCAAAGCTTTATACGGCGATGCTATGCAAAACATCAAGATACTTAAAGCTGATCGGTTTCCATTGTTTAGGGAACCGAAGCAAGGCTGGCTCGTTCACGCAGAATTTAACAACGATAAATACCAGTACGATGTCCAGATGGATGTTCAGATGGCGGATGGGCGAATCACTAGGGCGGTTGAGCTCCATCGGGTTCCGATGCAGAAATAGACGGCTTATTGAAGACATTCGGGAAGTCTTACTCAATAACTAGTTCATAGAGCAAGCCGCTTCATGGCTTCCAGCTATACAATAACCCACGCAACAACGATAGGCCAGTTTGTTCAAACCAATGTGTTGGAAAGAAATTTCCTCAATCTACTACTAGGCTAGAAAAACAAGCGGCCATTGAGGGAGTTTGCCCAGCGATGGACAGCAAGAGAGTGAGAGAAGAATACCCCAGATTCGTTGTGCCTGGTTTTACGCCGTTTGACCCTGTAGAGCTGATCAAACAGACGGAAAAGATGGTGTGCTCAGGGAGCAAAAGAAAATACACCAATTTCTATGCAACTGGGGTATATGGAGGCATTGCTACCGGTTACACTGTGGGCTGCTGCCTTCGTTGTATTTTTTGCTGGGTTGACCTGAGCCGGGAGTATCCCGAAAGATATGGCCAATTCTATTCGCCTGAAGAAGCCTTCGGCGAACTCACTAAAGCCGCCAGAAAGTATGGAACAGCCAAGCTGAGAATTTCTGGTGCCGAGCCAACCCTCGGCAAAGAGCACTTATTGCGCTTGCTCAGTCTGGTCGAGGAATCAATGTTTAAGCTATTCATCTTGGAGACGAATGGCATTTACTTTGGTATTGACGAGAGCTACGTTCAGGAGGTTTCAAAGTGTAAAAAGGTGCATATTCGGGTATCGCTGAAAGCGGGCACTCCACAGGACTTTGCCAGAAAGACTGGTGCCAAACCTGAGGCGTTCGAAATCTCCTTCAATGGCATAAGAAATCTTATCAAGCATAAAGCCAGCTTCCATGTGGCAGCAATGAGTGCTGACCCACGGATAATGAGCCCTGGCGAGAGGGTCACACTGCTGAAGAAGTTGCGCGCGATTGACCCTGCCTTAGTCAAAAGCTTGGAAGAGGAGATAGTTGATCCCTACAGAACCACTTTGCTTCGTCTGGAAAAAGCGGGCTGTTGGCTGGACTGGGAGGGTCGAAGATGGATTTGAAGGAACTCGGAAGAACTGCCGTAAGAGTGTCGGCTGTAGGGATGGGCACCTGGGGAATCGGTGGCTATTATTATCCTGACACTACTCAGGATAGTGAAGCTATTTGCGCTTTAAGAAGAGGTATTGAATTAGGAATGTATCTCATTGATACTGCTGAAATGTATGGAGCCGGACATGCTGAAGAAATCATTGGTAAAGCCATTAAGCCTTTCTCTCGGGAACAAGTCTTCATAGTTTCGAAGGTCCTGCCTGAGAATCTACATTACGCCAAAGTGCTCAAAGCTGCTGAGAGCAGTCTCAAAAGACTCCAGACGGAGTGGATAGACCTATACCTCATACACTCTCCAAATCCTGAGATACCTTTGAGAGAGACTATGGAAGCCATGGAGAAATTGGTTGAGCGAAATCTGGTGAGGTTTATTGGTGTGAGCAATTTCGATGTGTATCAAATGGAAGAAGCACGAGCGTATCTTTCTAAAAACGATGTTGTTGTAAACCAGGTTGAATACAGCCTGCTGGAAAGAAATGTTGAAAGAGATGTAATTCCGTACTGTATCCGGAATCAAATAACGTTGATGGCTTACACCCCTTTGGCAAAAGGCAAGTTGTCAACGAATAGTTTTCTACGCGAGATAGGCAACAAATACGATAAAACCGCGGCTCAGGTTGCAGTCAACTGGCTTATTGCCAGGCAAAGTGTAATCGCCATACCAAAAGCTATCAGTATACAGCACCTTGAGGAAAATGCTGGTGCCATGGGATGGAGATTGGCTGATGATGATATAGAACGCATATCTTCTTACTTTAGCCGATTCAGAGTGTAATTTGTTTAGCCGCATTGTTACCACGACTTGCCTATCAAGCTGGCTCCAGTCGATTCCCAAAGGCCAGGGGTGAGGCATACCGTGCCCCTCCGGTTAATCGCTACTTGGGGCTTGCCGAGCTAGCGCTGGTAAGTTCCTGTCAGTTGACCCTGGGCAAGGATGTGCCCTCTCATAGCGTCAAGTAGCTGTTCCTTCGTTACTCCCGCCTTTAAGTCAAGCATTTGGTCAAGCACGTAAAGAGTAAACTGGTATCGGTGAGCGGGCCCGGGCGGAGGGCAGGGGCCACCATAGCCAGTCCCTCCGAAGTCGTTCTTACCCTGTAACGACCCATCAGGAAGCTGAGCTTGCGCTGGCACAGCCTCGGGTAGGTCGCGGGTATCCAAGGGAACGTTGAAGAAAACCCAGTGTGTGAACACGCCGCCGGGAGCGTCAAGGTCATCCATTATGAGGGCAAAGGACCGGGTGCCTTGGGGTGGCTCACCCCAGCAGAGTGCCGGTGATACATCCTGTCCCTGACAGCTGTATTTGGCCGGTATTTTGCTTCCTTCCCGAAACGCTGGGCTGGACAAATCCAACATCATTTTGGCCTCCTCTGGCGGTTGCTCTCTAGACTCGCAAGCCGCCGCTACCACGCTGATAACAAGGGACAGGGCCACGGGAACGACCACCTGCCATAGTCTGTATCGCAGTCTTAGACAATTAACCTTCATGACACCTTAACTCCGCCGCTACAGGTAAATCGTAGTCCCTTTGACCCTCGGTGTCAATTCATCGCGGCACTTATACTCAAGCGAGCTGGCTGCGGTAACAAAGCCTGACGCCAGGCGTCGGATTAGTGTAAAATAGGTTGAGCAACAGTCTGTCTCGTTTTTGCTTGGAGGATTCGTTGATGCCGGGTTCTCGGGTTAAGGAAAAGCTTCTCAGCGTGACTACTTACTCTCAGGAGTTCGGGCTCGACCTTTGGAAGGTCGAGGATAGGTTTAAATGGTTTTTGGCTTCGATACTGTTTGCCAAACGCATCTCAGCCAGGATAGCCATGGCAACCTTTAGAGAGTTCGAGAACGCTGGTCTGACCGGTCCCGAAGCTATATTGGCTGCTGGCTGGGACAGGTTGGTCGAGATTCTGGACAC
>CAYQQD010000068.1:0-5026 GCA_964419575.1 uncultured Dehalococcoidales bacterium
ATAGTGCTCAGGCACCAAGCACAGTAAACTAGAAGGAGGTAAGCAATGACTAAAGAACAATACTACATACTGGGACAAGAGCCCTTGAAGAGCTACCCAGGTCTGGTAGGTGACTACATGAGCATCAAGAGGAAGCTAGAAAGCCCATTCACAAGACAGGATGTGGAGAAACTATTTGAGTTACAAGGGAAAACCCAATCTGAAGCAGCTAATGATTTTGACACCCTGGTTGCCATCAAAAGTATCGTGCCAGCAACCAAGTAAGACTGCCTCAGAGCAAAGGAGACCACGGAAATGACAGAGTTTAGAGACAGCCTCTTATTTGTAACTAGCGAAAGGCGAAGTCATATACAATTATAAATATAAAAAATATAAAAAGGAGGTTTAAAACTAAATGCCGGTAAAAATTAGATGGCCAGTCCCTTCGGACCTTGAGATTGCCCAGGAAGCAGAGCTGAGACCAATCACTGAGGTAGCTAAGGATGCTGGGATTTTGGATGATGAGCTTGAGCCCTATGGAAAGTACATGGCTAAGATTGACTACACCAAGATCTTGGAGAGATTAAAGGACAGACCAAATGGCAAGATGATTTGTGTAACTGCCATCACCCCCACCCCCCTTGGTGAGGGGAAGACGGTAACCGCTTTTGGTTTGGGGCAGGCACTGAACCGCCAGGGCAGGAAGGTGATAAATACCTTCCGTGAGCCGTCCAAAGGACCAACCTTTGGCATAAAAGGCGGCGCCACCGGTGGCGGTTATTCCCAGTCACTGCCTATGGAGCAGATTAACCTCCACTTCACCGGTGATATCCATGCCGTAGATACGGCTCAAAATCTGTGCGCCGCAGCCATAGATGCCAGCATCCTGCATGGCAATAAATTGAATATCGACCCGTTGAATATTACCTGGCGATATTGCGTTGATGTAAACGCCCGCTCCTTAAGGACTATCATTGTCGCCATAGGGGGCAGAGCTGATGGTTATCCCAGGGTTACTGGCTATGATATCACCGTCGCCACTGAGACTGCGGCTATTCATGCTTTGACTACCGGTCTCAAAGACCTGAGGGAAAGATTTAGACGGACAGTCATCGGTTACACCTATGATAACAAGCCGGTTACCTGTGAGGACTTAAAGGTAGCCGGAGCCATGACGGTGCTGCTTAAGGATGCCATAAAGCCCAACCTAGTCCAGTCTACTGAGGGGCATCCTATGATGTGCCATGGCTTCCCCTTTGCCAATGTAGCTCACGGCAATAACTCAGTAATTGAGGACATGATTGCCTTGAAGTTGGCTGATTATGTGGTTACTGAGAACGGGTTTGGCGTGGACTGCGGCTTTATAAAGATGATTGATGTTAAATGCCGTCAGAGTGGGCTGAAGGTTGACTGTGCCGTCATTGTCGCCACAGTTAGGGCACTTAAGCAACATGGCGGTGCTTTCCACCTCCGCCCCGGAATGCCATATTCCAGTGTTAAGCAGGCAGCCGAGACCGAGAACCTCCCCGCCATAGAGAAGGGCTGCGCCAATTTAGCCCGCAATATTGAGATTGCTAAGATGTATGGCGTGCCGGTGGTGGTGTCGGTTAATAAGTTCACCGCTGACACTGATAAGGAACTAGAACTGGTACGCAGAAAAGCCCTGGAGGCTGGCGCCGATGGTGCTGCTATCTGTGAGGGTTGGGCAAAAGGGGGAGAAGGCGCCCTAGAGCTAGCTAACGAAGTAGTAAAGGCGGTGAAAAAACCCCACAAGATGAAGTTCCTCTTCCCTGATGATGTCTCTATTAAGGAGAAAATTGAGACCATAGCCACCAAGGTCTTTGGTGCCGATGGGGTAGACTATTCAGCCGAGGCTGCACAGAGGGTAAAGCTTTATACTGACCTAGGCTTTGGTTGGATGACAGTTAATATGGCCAAGACACACCTTTCTCTGTCTCACGACCCGAATTGGGTGGGCGTGCCCAAGAACTATAAACTGCCGATCCGGGATATTCGCGCCTCGGTCGGGGCTGGCTTCTTCTATCCCCTTTGCGGAGTATTCCCAACCATGCCTGGACTTCCGTCAAGGCCAGCCTTTGTCGATGTCGATGTTGACCTTGAGACAGGACTAACTAAGGGGCTGTTTTAACACACGAAACTACCTAGAGGTAAGAGATGGAGGACGCGGCAAGGGAAAAGAGGCGAGTTCACTTTACCCCCGATAATGTTGATATTATTGTAGACCAAGGTGAAAGTCTTCTAGAAGCAGCTATTGCCGCTGGGGTGCATATTAATGCTTCCTGCGGCGGGGCTGGCGTTTGTGGCACCTGCAAGGTCCTGATTAAACAGGGACAGGTAGAAAGCACCAGGACTGAGAAGCTCGCTGAACAGGAGTACAGGCAAGGATTAAGGCAAGCCTGTCAAAGTCGCATAATTACCGATTTAGTCGTTGACATCCCGATAGAATCGCGACTGGAGACGGCAGTTCTTGACCGGGAGAGGGTGGGTGACATTCAACCATCAGAGGTCTTAGCTACCGGCTGGAGATTTAACCCCCCGGTTAGCAAGCTCTATGTTGAACTCCCACCACCTACCTTGAAGGATAACACCAGTGACCTGTCCCGGTTACTAAGAGGCTTAAAGAAGCACTATAACCTAAGAAACGTAGAAGTTGACTTTAATGTCTTAGGCAAATTGCCCCAGCTCCTGCGGGATAGCGACTGGAAGGTCACGGCGACTACCCTGGTCACTACCACCAAAATCAAGCCGGACAAGCGCTGGACAAAATTAATTAACATAGAGCCAGGAGATACCAGAGGCAAGCACTACTCGCTAGCCTTTGATATTGGGACCACCGGTGTCCGTGGACAACTACTGGACCTAAATCGGGGGAAAGTCCGGGGTGAGGGGCTGGACTACAACGGGCAGATTAGCTACGGCGAGGATGTTATCTCCCGCATCGCCTATAGTCAGAAACCGGGTGGACTAAAAAAGTTGCACCAGACGGTGGTGGCTACCATCAACGGGATTATCACCAAGCTATTGGCTGAGTCTAAGGTCAAGATGGAGGATATTACTTACATGGTCGTCGCCGGCAATACCACCATGATTCAACTCTTCCTCAGTCTGGAGCCTAAATATATAAGGCTAGCCCCTTATATCCCCACAGTTAATACCGTTCCTTTAGTCCGGGCAACCTCCTTGGGTCTTAAACTAGCCGGGCATGTTTATGTCTATGCCCTGCCCTCAGTAGCCAGTTATGTCGGAGCTGATATTGTCGCTGGCATTGTCGGGACGGGGGTATATCAGAGGAAAAAATTGACGCTCTATATGGATATTGGCACCAACGGTGAAATAGCCATTGGCAACTCAGACTGGATGGTAACCGCCTCCTGCTCCGCTGGACCTGCCTTTGAAGGTGGTGGGGTGAAGCACGGTATGATAGCCACCAACGGCGCTATTGAAGATTTTACCATCAATCCATCAAACTTTGAGCCGGTAATCAATACCATTGGTGAAACCAAACCGAAGGGAATCTGCGGCTCAGGCTTGATAAACATCGTTGCCGGGCTACTTGAAGCCGGGGTTATTGGCCAGAATGGAAAGTTTAACACCAGCCTGCCGACAAAAAGAATTAGGCACGGGCACGACGGCTATGAGTATGTCCTAGCCTGGGCACCACAGACCCAGATTGGTAAAGATATTGTTATTACTGAGGTAGATATTGATAACCTTATACGAGCCAAAGCCGCCATGTATGCCGGGTGCCGGACGTTGACCAAAAGTGTCAGCATTAACTGCTCTGATTTAGAGCAGGTGATTATTGCCGGTGCCTTCGGTAGTAATATTGATATTGAAAAGGGCATTACTATCGGGCTTCTCCCCGATATACCTCGGGATAGATTTATCTTCATTGGCAACGGCTCCCTATTGGGGGCAAGACTAACCTCCTTCTCCACCGACATACTTGATGATGGGGAAAGGGTAGCCAAAATGATGACTAACTTTGAATTGAGCGTAAATGCTGATTTTATGAGTAACTATACCGCCAGCCTGTTCTTACCCCACCCCAATGCCGAGGAGTTCCCCTCGGTTTATAAAAGATTAGCAAGCTTCAAAAAGTAAAGGCATAGAGATATGAGTTTTAATATTGCTGTAGCCGGGAAGGGCGGCAGTGGCAAGACATCGGTGGCAAGTCTCGTCATTCGCTACCTGAAAAAGAACAGCTCTGGACCAATCCTAGCCATTGATGCTGACCCTAATGCCAATCTGGGGGAGAGTCTGGGTCTCGAGGTAAAACAGACAGTCGGCTTAGTCCTTGATGAGTTTCAAAAGGATAAAATAAAAATCCCTCCCGGAGTGACCAAGGAGGTTTATTTAGAGTATAAACTGAACGAGATTATAGTTGAAACCAAGGAGCTTGATTTGGTGACAATGGGTAGGGGCGAAGGTCCCGAGTGCTACTGCTACCCCAACCTTATTATCAGGAAATTTGCCGACAGGCTGGTGGGTAACTATGCCTATATGGTGATGGATAACGAGGCTGGGATGGAACACCTTTCACGAAGAACCACCCAAAATATTGACGAGCTGCTTATTATCTCTGACCATTCGGTAAAGGGGGTTAGAACTGTAGCCAGGATAAGGGATCTGGTTGCCCAACTCAAACTGGCGGTGAAGAGGCAATCGGTAGTAATCAACTTTGCCCCGGCAAAGTTAGACCCCCTGGTCACTAACGAGTTAGCCAGGCTAGGAATCGAACCCATCGCTACCATCCCTTATGATGAGGAAGTAGATGAGTATGACCTCAAGCTAAAGCCACTCCTTGACCTGCCCGATAGCTCCAGGGCGGTGAGGGCAGTCAATAAGTTGATGGCTAAGCTGCTTAATAGAGATTGTTTAGCAACCTATCCCCCTCAGCACCCAGAAAAATCTACGATTTTTCTGGGAACCCGCCTGCCCCCTTATAAAAGGACTTCATCTACCTCTTTCAGGGAAGGGGGAGTGTAGGTAAGAGAGGGGCTTCGCCCCTCTCTAAAATCTCCCC
>CAYQQD010000069.1:0-5011 GCA_964419575.1 uncultured Dehalococcoidales bacterium
GTCGTTTTACCAAAATCACCCAGTAAATAATGGGTAACCTGCCCGCCAGGAGCGTTGGCGATAAGGACAATATCTCCGCCGTTATCACCTACGGCACTAAAAGCAGTGTTCAAGCCAACTAGGATGGCTTCGTTGGCTTTGGCAAAGGTGTTGGCGATGACAATCCCTTCCCCTTTTGCCTCCGGGGTGAGATAATGAGCCTTGGCTTCACTAACCGCCGCTGCCCAGGTTGGTTTTGGGGCGCCGGCAAAGATGGCTACCGTCTCCCCCCAGGTATTAACTAGGCAGTCTATCTTTACATCCAGACCGGCTAGAGCAGTTGCCTCCTCAATATCAAGTCGCAACGGGTTATCATCAAACACTCCCATCCCCGAAATCGGCTTACCGGGGTCTTTCTGCTTGAATTCAGCCTCCAGGCGGTGAAAATGCTCAATAGTTTCCACTGAGCATACCCCGGGGAGAATAATCTTACCCCCACCACCAAAACCGGTATTGGGATGAGGGACTACCGAGCCGACGGCAATCTTGAGGTCGCACTTCATTACCTCAGCATTGATGTAAACATCAGTCCCATAGCTGGTAGTACCAACATAGGTACAATTATCAAATGGATTGTGATTGTAAACCGGGAATCTGGCTAAGGTAGCTTCACCAAGCTTGTTAACAAAACTCAACCTATCCCACGCCATATGAGTGCCGACGGCACAGATGAACTGAATCCGGTTATCCCGAACCCCAGCCTCAGCCAGCTCTTCCAGAATAAAAGGCACTAACTCAGCCACTCTGGTAACCCGGGTCATGTCATCAAATATAATGACAACCTCATTCTTGCCCCGGGCAAGCTCCCTGATGGGCGGCGAGCCAATTAGATTGGCTATAATGACCTTAAATTCATCTGGCTTCATAGCTGGGCGGTCAAAACCAGCCATATTATAGAACTCTACCTGCCAACTATCAGGTAGCGGAAGCTCAAGTTCTTTAGTCCCATGCCAGGCTAGTTGAGGTAACCTGATGAGCGGCATTCCCTACTCCTTAACTTTTTAGTGACCCTGCCGACACCTGAAAGACAGAGATTCCCTTAAAGCCCTATGAGGGTATCCGCCTCTTCATAGACTGAACATATCTAGATTTGAAATCAAAAGGTGCCAAGTTAAGCGGCGGCTATGCTTAGGCAGGTGACCGTCCTGGTAATGCCAGCGATAGGATGGATTTTACCGGTGACTAAGTCACCAACATCGTTCAAGTTTTTCCCTTCTATTACGGCAATAATGTCATAGGGTCCAGTTACAGTATCAACCGATTTCACTCCTTTTAGCTGATTCAGAGCGGCAACAACCTCCTTACTTCTGCCCACCGCGGTTTCAATTAGAACAAAAGCCTTGGCTGCCATTGAATCACCTCCTATCTACCGAGTTGCTAGCTTGTAATCAAACCTATTCAGCATTATTAATTATACACCATCAAGCCTGCCAATGTCCGTCCTTTTACCGGCTATTGACAAATATTCAATGTTATGTTACATTTTCCCCAATAGAATATAGCAACGGCTGTGAACAAGACTAGTAGGCTTCAAAGCGAGGCACAGAGAGTCGGGTAAGGTGTGAGCCGATGCTGGCGCAGGAGCTGAATGGACTTGGGAGTTGCAAACCGAAAGCAGCTAATTAGCTAGCAAGTAGGCTTTGTCGCCAGGGAAGCGTTATCAAATCCTAGGGTATCGAGGTAATGCTTTAACCTCTGTACCTGAAAAGAGATAGCCTTTACCTCCGATTAGGAGTAGGGCTAAGAAGGGTGGTACCGCGGAAGTGAATCTCCCGCCCCTTTAAGGGACGGGAGATTTTTTATTACCCTTTCTAAGGAGATAACAAGTGTATTATCCAACACTAGACGAGGTCCGCCAGCTAAAGAAATATGGCAATCTAGTGCCAGTTTACCATGAGATTATGGCTGACCTGGAAACACCAGTATCAGCTTATCTCAAGATAGCTCGTGGTAACTACTCCTTTCTATTAGAGAGTGTTGAGGGTGGGGAACATATAGCCCGCTATAGTTTCATTGGCACCGAGCCCTCCCTTATCCTCAAGGCAAGGGACGAGAATACCATTGACCCGTTACTCCTGATAGAGAAGGAGTTTAGCCAGTTCCGACTGGCACCGATTACTGGCTTGCCCCGGTTCCACGGCGGAATGGTCGGCTATCTGAGTTATGAGATTGCCCGCTACTTTGAGAGGTTACCCTCCCCTGACCTCGACCCACTGGGACTCCCCGAGTTCACGCTAATGCTAGCCGATACCCTGCTCGTCTTTGACCACCTCACCCACAAAATTAAGATTGTCTCTCACGCCCACCTTGATGATGACATTGACACCGCTTATCGTCAGGCAACCGACAAGATTGACCGCCTAGTGGAAAGGCTGAGACAACCGGTTCCCGATGAGGCTCCGTCAGTGATTCCGACCGCACAGTCCCCGGTATCATCAAACCTTTCCCAGGCAGAATTTGAGTCTAGGGTATCCCGAGCCAAAGACTATATCTATGCTGGCGATGCCATCCAGGTCGTCTTGTCCCAGCGGCTAGCCAAGCCGACAAGCGCCAGCCCATTCGCCATATACCGGGCATTGCGCTCCCTCAACCCCTCCCCCTATATGTACTATCTTCACTTGGGCGACTTTTACATTATAGGCGCTTCCCCCGAGCTTCTGGTGCGGGTAGAAGACGGGATTGTATCTAACCACCCCATTGCCGGTACTCGTCCCCGGGGCAAGAGCACTGCCCAAGATTTGGCTCTGGAAAAGGAACTCAGAAACGATGAGAAAGAGCGCGCCGAGCACATTATGCTGGTTGACTTGGGACGTAACGATATTGGGCGGGTCAGCGAGCCAGGCACGGTTGAGGTAACCCAGCTTATGGATGTGGAACGCTATTCCCATGTTATGCACCTGGTATCCCATGTCCAGGGCAAGTTGAGACCAGGGCTTTCCCAGTTTGATGCTTTGCGTGCCGGCTTCCCCGCTGGTACCGTCTCCGGCGCTCCCAAGATTCGGGCAATGGAAATTATCGCCGAACTGGAGCCAGATAAAAGGGGACCTTATGCTGGAGCGGTGGGCTACTTCGACTTCTCCGGGAATCTGGATACGGCTATCGCTATCCGCACCATTGTTATCACCAACGGCATTGCCTATATTCAGGCCGGGGCTGGCATTGTCGCTGATAGTATCCCTGAGCGTGAATATCAGGAAAGCCTGAGTAAAGCCCAGGCACTGCTCACCGCTATTGAGCAGACGGAGGCTAATTATGCTCCTATTGATAGATAATTATGACAGCTTTACCTATAACCTCTTCCAGTACCTCAGCGAGCTGGGGGAAGAGGTGTGGGTAGCTCGTAACGACCAGGTGAGCCTGGATGAAATTGAGGCTAGGTCGCCCCAGCGTATTGTCATCTCCCCCGGTCCAGGTACCCCAGAGCGGGCTGGCATCTCCAATAATGTTATCCGCCAGTTTGGGAATCGGCTTCCCATCCTCGGCGTCTGTCTCGGTCACCAGTGCATTGGCTATAGCTACGGAGCTAGGGTTGACCGCGCTGGTGAAATCAAGCACGGCAAGTCATCGCTTATCTACCACGATGGCAAGGGGGTTCTTAGAGGACTCCCCAACCCCTTCCCCGCCATCCGCTATCACTCACTAGCCGTGATGCGTGAAGGCTTGCCCGATTGCCTTGAGGTCAGTGCCTGGACGTCAAATGGCATAATCATGGGGCTGCGCCACCGTCAGTTTCCGGTGGAGGGAGTCCAGTTCCACCCCGAGTCCATCATGACCGAGGTCGGCAAGGACTTACTCGGGAATTTTTTACAATTGTCTTATCCAAGATTAGCAACCCATCCCCCTGACCCCCTTCCCTTACCAGGGAAGGGGGAGTTATAGATAAGAGAGGGGCTTTGCCCCTCTCTAAAACCCCTTTTTTAAGGAGAGTCAAAGGGAGGCGAAGCCTCCCTTGAAAACCACCCTCCCCCTCTCCTTCAAAGGAGAGGGGGATAAAGGGGGTGAGGTGGTATATGGAAAGGGAACAATGATTAAAGAAGCTATTGAAGCTATCGTTAGTGGGGGCTCACTTAGCTTTGAGCAGGCGGCGAGGGTAATGGAGGAAATAATGAGCGGTGAGGCAACCCCAGCTCAGATTGCCGCCTTTATTACTGCCCTCGGAATCAAAGGCGAGACGGTAGATGAAATTGCTGGGTTAGCCAGCGTCATGCGGGCGAAGTCAATCCCGGTAAAGGTGACCCCACCGGTAGTTGATACCTGTGGCACCGGCGGCGATAACTCCTCCAGCTTTAATATCTCCACCGCCGCTGCCTTTATTGCCGCCGGCTCAGGGCTCAAGGTAGCCAAACACGGCAACCGGGCAATGAGCAGCCATTGTGGCAGTGCCGATGTCCTTGAAGCCAGTGGGGTTAAGATTGACCTCGGGGCTGAAGCCGTAGCCAGGTGCCTGGAGACCATAGGCATTGGCTTTATGTTTGCCCCCATCTTCCACCCGGCAATGAAGTATGCGGCTGCTCCCCGCCGTGAGATTAGCATCCGCACCGTCTTTAATATCCTCGGACCCCTGACCAACCCCGCCCGGGCTCAGTTCCAGGTTATCGGTGTCCCTAACATTGAGCTGGGAGAAAAAATTGCCCTCGTTCTCCACCGCCTGGGCACCAGACACGCCCTGGTAGTGCATGGCACCGACGGCATGGACGAAATCTCAATTAGTGCCAAGTCACTGGTTTGGGAGGTCAATGAGAGCGGGGTTCTGCCTGCCTATGAAGTTTCGCCCCAGTATTTTGGCTTCAAGGAGGCAAAACTGACCGAAATTAAGGGCGGGACGCCTGAAGATAATGCCCAGATACTACGCTCTATCCTGAGCGGAGACCGGGGACCAAAGCGGGAGGTAGCCGTTATGAATGCGGCGGCAGCCTTGGTCGCCGGCAATCAGGTATCAGCCCTCAAACAGGGGGCTCACCTTGCTGAAGAG
>CAYQQD010000070.1:0-4981 GCA_964419575.1 uncultured Dehalococcoidales bacterium
CTCAGTAACCTGGCAATATTACTCCGATGGGTAACCAGGATTACTACGGCGCCGATTAAGGCATAAATTAGATACTCAATGGGGAATCCATTCACAATAGTGAGGGGAACTAAAACCGCATAGGTACTTACTACCGCAGCAATAGAGCCCAAAGATACAAACTTGCTTAAGCCAGCCCCAATAATAAAAACCTCACCACCAAATAGCGCTGCTAGCGGACATAAGGCAATTAACCCGCCAAAAAAGGTAGCCACGCCCCTCCCCCCGCGAAACTTGAGAAATACTGACCAGTTATGCCCAGCCATAGCGGCTAATGCTGCCATCACTTGGGCAATTAGCATTCCCACGGGATGACCATTGACCACCAGATGGTCCCGACCAATTATTAACCCAGCAACTACTACCGCCAACATCCCCTTTAACAAGTCCAGGCCAAAGACCGTAGCTGCGGCTTTGCCGCCAACCGTTCGTAGCACATTAGCCGTTCCTATCTTGCCACTACCATACTGCGTGATATCTACTCCCTTTCGCTTGGCTATCAATAAGCCAAAGGGGATAGAACCCAGAAGGTAACCAATCACCACCACCCCGATAAACTTGGCAATTATCATGGCTCACCCCTAGTCTTAAACACCAAACGAATTGGTGTGCCAGTGAAGCCAAAAGACTGGCGTAGCTTATTCTCCAGGTAGCGCTGATAGGAAAAATGTATTAGCCTAGCATCATTAACAAAAAAGACAAAGGTCGGTGGGTTTACTTCAGCCTGAGTGGCATATCGAATCTTCAGCTGCTTATTACCCCTCCGGGGTAAGCTGTGAGCGGCTACTGCCTGCTGAACTACACTGCTGACGGTAGCGGTCGGCAACCGCTTAAGCCTCTCGTAATATACTTCACACACCTGCGGCATAACCTTGTCCACCCCCTGCCCAAACTTAGCCGAAATATATAGCACTGGCGCATAAGACATAAAATTGAATTGACTCTTAATATATCGACTACACTCAGTCGTCCGCTTAACCCCAGCTAAGTCCCACTTATTAACTACCAGTACAATCCCCTTAGCCGCCTGCTGAATATAACCAGCGATATGCATGTCTTGAGCCGTAACCAACTCGGTGGCATCAAGAACCAGCAAGGTTACATCAGCCCGGTCAATAGCTCGCAGGGCACGGATTATACTATACCGTCCCACTCCCACCCCCAACCGCCCCCGCCGCTTAATACCGGCGGTATCAATAAGTAGCACATTTTGACCCATAAAGTCAACTATGGTATCTATGGCATCGCGAGTAGTCCCCGGACTCTCATCAACAATAGCCCGCTTTTCACCTAAAATGGCATTTAATAGCGTTGACTTACCGACATTCGGTCTGCCTACAATAGCCACCTTCATCATCTCAGCCTCAGCCTCAATCACCGACGGCGGTAATAGCGGGGTAACACTGTCCAGCAGTTTAGCCATCCCCCGACCATGATAGGCACTAATAGCCAATGGCTCACCTAGCCCCAATTGATAAAATTCTACCGCTTGGGTCTCAAGCCTCTCATTATCCGCCTTATTAGCCGCCAACACAATGGGCTTGCTTACCCGACGGAGCATATCAGCTATTTCCAGGTCAGGAGGTGTTACCCCATCCTTGACATCCACCAGAAAAATAATAACGTCAGCCTCGGCGATAGCTATCTCTGCCTGCTCTCTAACCTCCTGACCGATAGTGGACTCGGGTCTTAGCTCCAGACCACCGGTATCAACTACAGTAAACTCAGTCCCTTGCCATGAAACACTAGCCATTACTCGGTCACGGGTTGTCCCTGGCAAGTCCTCCACAATAGCTATCGGTTTACCTGCCATCCGATTGAGAAGAGTAGATTTACCCACATTCTGCCGACCAATAATAGCCACCACCGGTTTGCCCATTTAAACCTCCAACCCCTCACCCTTTAGGTTTTTATTAGGTAACCCATCCCCTTTATCCCCCTCCCTTACGAAGGGAGGGGGAAGTAGTTGTATAAGAGAGGCTTCGCCTCTCTTCAACTCTCCTTTGATTTTAAGCATCTCAGTATGTGTTGTACGTGGGCGTAAACTGGAATAGGTTCTTTCATGTCCCACCATTTGAACTCAGCAAGTTCGTGCCCTCTCAAACAGGGGGATCCGCTTGCTTGAATCAAGCATACTCTGTGCTTACTGACTGAGCCCCTAAAATCGCAGTCTCGTCGTCGTGTTGCTTTAATAGCTTTTAATCCCAATTCCTCATATAGCTCCCTCGCGGCAGCACTTACTGTAGGCTCGCCCTTCTTTATTGCTCCTCCGGGCAAGGAGAAGCGATGTTTACCTTTGTCTCTAACCAATAGGACTTCCCCATGCCTCATCACAACTGCGACGCCCCTTTGTCTCATTTATCTATCCCTCTAACTAGGTGTCTAAGAGGGGCGTTAGCCCCTCTTTAATTTAATCTCCCCCTCCCCTTTGAAGGAGAGGGGGATTAAGGGGGTGAGGTAGAATCCCCCTACCGATAGCCTAGTGGTATCTCCAGACCGCCTAGCATCCTCGCCAGCAGCGCTTTCTGCAGGTGCATCCTGTTCTCCGCCTGGTCAAAGACTACTGACTGTGGACTGTCCAGAATACCCTCCGCCACCTCCTCACCCCGATGTGCCGGCAAGGGGTGCATCAATATGGCATCACCCTTGGCTAAGGACAGAAGTTCACTATTCACCTGATAGCTGGCAAACACCCGATGCCGCTGGTTAGCTTCAGCTTCCTGCCCCATGCTCGTCCACACGTCAGTATAAACTACATCTGCCCCGCTAACTGCCAGTCGTGGCTCCTCGGCACAAAATATCTCAGCACCACTTGCTAAAGCATAGCCTTGAGCCAGGTGCAATATTCTCTCCTGAACCCTGTAGCCAGATGGTGAAGCAATCCTGAAATTCATCCCGGTAAGTGAAGCCGCTAATAGAAGACTGTGAGCGACATTATTACCATCACCAATAAAGGCTAAGGTCAACCCCTCAAGCTCCCCCTTCTTCTCATAGATAGTAAACAGGTCAGCCAAAGCCTGACACGGGTGTTCCAGGTCGGACAAAGCGTTTATCACCGGCACATCAGCATAGCCAGCCAGGACGTCTAAAGTCTGGTGAGAAAAGGTGCGGGCAGCGATAACATCCACATAGCGACTGAGCACACGGGCTATATCTGAAAGCGACTCGCGCTCACCTAGCCCAACCTCAGCCGAAGACAGATAGACGGTCTGCCCCCCTAGCTGACGCATGGCAACTTCAAAGCTAACCCGAGTCCTCAACGACGGCTTCTCAAAGATAAGGGCTAATGTCTTGCCACTAAGTGCCGAAAACTGACCCTGGGCTTTCATCTCTACCGCGTCTGAAATAAGTGAGCTAATATCTTCACTCTCAAGGTCAGATATTGAAAGTAAATCCTTTCCCTTCAAATTAACCCCCCCTTGTACCCCCCAGTATATCACGAAAAACAACTATTAAGTAGCAGCCTTATCTAAAGCGCGCTAGAATGTCGTCAAATGCTTCCCACTCTGCTATAATAAGAAATTGTTAAAAAGTCGCTCTAGTACGTTTGGTAGCTGTGTGTTATCATTATGAACCGTGTCTTAAACATCAAAACGAAGGAGATTACAACCTTGGTAAAAGTGCGCAAAGATTTAATAATGTTAGTCCTCTCGGTATCACTGGTTATCGGAGCTATGTTAATCGGTGGTTGCGTTGGCAAAGAAACCGAAACACCACCCGAGGAACCTGAAATCGCGCCTCCAGCCCCAGAAACACCAACCCTGATAGCTAAAAGTATCACCCCCCAGGAGGCATTTAACCTAATCCAGCAAAACCAGGGTAACCCTGATTTTGTCATCATTGACCTGCGATTCCCAGAGTCATTTGCCTCTGAGCATATAGAAAACGCTATTAACCTAGATTACTACTCTGAAAACTTCCGGGACGAGCTTGATAAGCTGGATAGGGGTAAAATCTATCTCATTTATTGCCTAAACGGAACTCAAAGCCGAAGTGCTTTAGATATGATGGCTGAGCTCAATTTCACCGAAGTCTATAAAATTTCGGGCGGACTTAATCAGTGGAAGGAAGTAGGACTGGCAACCATTCAAATACCAGCCCAGATTAGTGAAAGTATTACTGCTCAGGAAGCGTTTAACCTAATCCGGGAAAACCAGGATAACCCCAATGTTGTCATCATTGACATCCGAACCCCAGAAGAATTCGCCGAGGAGCATATAGAAAACGCCATCAATTTAGACTATTACTCTGAAAGCTTCCGGGACGAGCTCGATAAGCTGGATAAGGACAAAATTTTCCTTGTTTACTACACCGGTCTAAGTGGAGGCATCGGTGAGAAGACTTTAGACATAATGGCTGAGCTCAATTTCACCGAGGTCTATAATATTTCGGGCGGGCTTGACCAGTGGAAGGAAGAAGGACTACCAACCATTCAACCAACACCAGCCCAGATAAGCGAAAGTATTAGTGCCCAGGAAGCGCTTAACCTAATCCAGGAAAACCAGGATAACCCCAATTTCATTATCATTGACATCCGACCTCCGGATGAATTTGCCCAGTGGCATGTAGAAGGCGCTATCAACATAGATTACCACGCTGAAAACTTCCGGGAAGAGCTTGGTAAGCTGGATAAGGACAAAATCTATCTTATCTATTACAGCTGCGCATGCGGAAATATCGACAAAAAGGCTCTAAATATGATGGCCGAACTCGGTTTTAAGGAAGTCTACAAAATTTCGGGCGGGTTAGACCAGGAGAAGTGGGAAGAACTGCAACCGTAAAATAGAGTCTTAAAATCCTCAACAAAGCTATATTAAGCCTGCAACTTGGCTAACCACCCGATTCAGCTGACCTAACTAACTTAAATCCTCCCTACTCTGTTATAATAATAAGGTTATGAAAAAGTGGCTTTTGGTGTTAGGGCTCTCGCTATCAATAGCTA
>CAYQQD010000071.1:0-2984 GCA_964419575.1 uncultured Dehalococcoidales bacterium
AGAATGACCAAGAAGTCATTTACTATTCACGATTTGCCTATCTCTGAGCGACCGAGGGAAAGGTTACAAAAATTTGGCGCCGAAGCCCTATCGGCTCAGGAGATTTTAGCCCTGATTCTGGGTCGTGGTATCGCCGGTGAATCAGTGATGGTAACTGCCCAGAGGCTGTTATCTCAGTTTGGCAGTCTTAAAGGCATTGCTAGCGCCTCAGTGGAGGAATTATCTCAGGTGAAGGGGATAGGTATTGCCAAGGCATCTCAGATTAAGGCTGCTTTTGAGTTGGCTAACCGGCTAGAAGGCTATTCAGAGGCTGGCGCCAAGCCAGTAGTCAAGACGCCCGATGATGTCGTCGGCTTGGTCAGGGGCAGACTGAAGGGTAAAAAGAAGGAGCATTTTCTGGCACTTTTGCTTGATACCAGAAATCAACTAATAAAGGTGGCGGAAATTTCGGTTGGCAGCCTAGATAGCAGCCTTGTTCACCCCAGGGAGGTCTTCAAAGAGGCAATAGCCGCCACCGCCGCCTCGGTTGTCTTTGCCCATAACCACCCCTCCGGCGACCCCACTGCCTCGGAAGATGATATCAGGTTGACCAAAAGGCTCGCCGAGGCAGGTGAAATTGTGGGCATAGACGTCCTAGACCACATCATTCTCGGCGATAAAAACTTTTTGAGCCTGAAACGGGAAGGCTTATTTTGACTGTTCCTGAGTAAAGCGTGGTGCAGGAATACAAACCAAAGATTGAAGAGCGATGGAAGCATGAAGGATTTTCTTTTAGAACACTATAGGCAAGTTAACGGGCGTCTTACCCAATCAGACCGTAATAGAGATGTATGGGTAGGGGCTTACCTCGTTTTAACAGTAAGCAGTCTTAGTTTTGCTTTTTCTTCAGATAGCAGTTTCCTAAAGCTTGCTATACCCGCGTTCTTGTTCTGTTTTGGTATTTTTGTGGCTAAGTACGCTATGGTTGCTCGCGCTTGGCATTGTGAATATACTCGCGTCTTAATAGCGATTCATAGATCATTCTTAGATGGAGAGCTTAACCTTCTTAAAGCAGCTAGAAATTTTAAGCGAAGCAAGAAAGAATTTGGGCATTACTTTGACAGGCGGGGTACGGAATTTACTGTGTTTATATTGATATTAATCTCCTTATCCTTTGAGTTAGTGCTTTTACTTTGGCAAGCGTGGAACTATTCTTCATTGTGGTCATTACAAATAAGAGTGCCATCTTATATAGTAGCTTGTATTTTGGTTTTTTGTATTGGTATTCGTAAATATAAGTCCTACTTAACAAAAAGAGAGGAAGAGTTTCCAGAGCATTGTTATTCCATTCCCAAAAAGCCAAAGACTTCATCTAAAACTTAAAATAATGCTCGTAAAGTTTGGTTATTGAGCTAAATGATGAAAAGAATCGTATATATATTTCTTTCGGTCGTATTATTATGTAGCCTGCTTATTGTTGGCTGCCAGCCAAGACAGGAAGTGCCTCCTCCTTCACCCCCCACTGAAGGAGAAGTCCTTAACCTTTATGACATTGACCCAATGACTCTTGACCCGGCGGTTTCCGGGGAAATGACCTCCCACCAGTATATAATGCAGATTTTTAGTGGCTTGGTCTGCCTTGACGATAACCTGGAGCCAGCACCAGACATCGCCCGGGATTGGCAGGTTAGCAATGATGGACGAACCTATACCTTTTATCTCCGACAGGATGTCAGGTTCCACGATGGCAGGGAGGTTAAAGCCGGGGATTTTGAGTATTCCTGGGAGCGGGCTTGCGACCCTGAAACCGGGTCTCGTACTGCCGCCATCTATCTGGGGGATATTGTCGGGGTTAGGGAAGTATTAGCCGGTGAGACTGAGGAGATTAGCGGAGTCAGGGTTATTGATGACTATGCTTTAGAGGTAACCATTGATGAGCCTAAGTCCTATTTCTTATTCAAGCTGGCTTATCCTACCTCCTTTGTCGTTGATAGAACTAATGTAGCTTCGGGATGGGAGTGGTGGCGCAATCCCAACGGCACCGGCCCGTTTAAGCTCAAGCAGTGGGAGGAGAATAGTTTACTTGTTCTGGAGAGGAATGACCTTTACTACGGGGAGCTGGCTAAGGTTGATTCTGTCGTTTTTCAGTTGTGGGGTGGAGTGCCCATGAATATGTACGAGACGGGCGAAATCGATGTTACTGCGGTCTCTATCAGTTATATTGACAAGGTTACCGATGAGCGGGGCTCATTTTATCACGATTTAGCCGTAGTCCCTGAGCTAAGCTTCTACTATATTGGCTTTGACACCACCAAGCCGCCGTTTGATGATGTTAACCTGCGCCGTGCCTTCTCTCAGGCTATTGATAAAGATAAGCTGGCTTCTTTGGTGTACCGGGATACGGTGCAGCCAGCGGATGGCATCCTGCCCCCGGGTATGGCGGGTTTTAATAAGGATTTATCAGGGTTGGACTATGATGTAAATAAGGCAAAGGAGTTAATTGCTAACTCTCGGTATGGTGATGTATCTAATCTGCCGCCGATTACCATTACCACCGCTGGCTGGGGAGGGCTAATATCGTCAGAGCTGGAGGCGATTATCCATGAGTGGCGGCAGAACTTGGGTGTAGAAGTCAAGGTAAGGCAGCTAGAGCCAGAGAGGTTCCTTTATCACCTCATGGAGGAGAAGGACGAGATGTTTTATACCGGTTGGATTGCTGACTACCCCCACCCCCAGGATTTTCTGGACGTTCTGTTTCATAGTGGCACTGAAAACAACTACGGCGAGTACAGCAACCCTGAAGTGGATGCTTTACTGGATAGGGCAAATGTAGAGCCAGATAGAGAGGCAGGTCTGGGCTTATATCAGCAGGCGGAGCAACTATTGGTCGAAGACGCTGCCTGTCTGCCGTTGTGGTTCGGCAAGAATTATGTTCTGGTCAAGCCCTATGTTAGTGGCTACGAGCTAAATCTTCTTGGTCTGGCGATGTTAAATACTGTTGCTAT
>CAYQQD010000071.1:3084-4959 GCA_964419575.1 uncultured Dehalococcoidales bacterium
GTGGCGGAGGGGGTGGGATTCGAACCCACGGTCCCCAAAAGGGAACAGCGGTTTTCAAGACCGCCTCCTTAGACCACTCGGACACCCCTCCACAGCAGTTATTATACCGAGAAACTGAGAGAATTTCTATCTAAAGTCAATGAGGTTTGAGGATAGCTTGAAGCCGATTCTGCAATGGTAAGTTGATGCCAAGCATGGTAGTGATTGTGGTGTTTAAATGCGGATAACATATGAATGGACATTAGAAATTTGTACAACTACTAACGAGTGTTCAAAGTACCTCACTGTTGTGGGGGAAAGTCTCAACTTGGAGTAATAAGGGGATTTTTTAACCAAAGTTCGATTTTTACAATTCGATGGACTGCGTTGAGAGCCGTTGTACCAAACTGCAAAACGTCATTGCCAAGAGCGGAAGGTAGTGTAGAACGTGACTTTGGGTTAGTTATATCAAACACAACAGGAACCCAGCAAATTCGCTTGTCTGGTAACGAGAACCCTACAGCACCTTCCTCAGTATAAGATTCTACATATCCACCTATCCCTTGTAACCGCCGTGGTCGACCTAGTTGCTTAAACTGTGATTCTTCTAGCATAAGTAAGGTATCCTTGGGTTGCAGGGTTGTAACATCGGAGCCGCTATCTATTATCATGTCTACTTGTTTAGAGACTCTGAATCTGTGTAAAGTTACCAAGACTCTGATAAAGGGGCGTTCGGGTCCGCCTAGATAGCCCTGTTGATAAAAGCCCTGAAATTGAAACTTTGTTTCATTAGAGGATAGATTTGAGGGCAAGAGGTATCTCCTCACGGCTGAGCATCTCAAGAGCGATGTGTTGTAAGGGTGCACCACTTGCACGTAACTCACGTACTAAACTTATTAGATCCTTGCGATGCCCGACTACGTCTTTTTTGTGCACTGCAATCCATTGGTCAGGGTATTGCTGAATTAGTTCATCACGGTGGGAATAGATAAAATCTTGTGATTCACTTAATACTATCGATGACTCAGACAGTTTGTTTTTGGTAACGATATCTTTTATTAGCTTGGCAAATTCTTGAAGGTCGTTCATAATTATTCCTCGCTAATTATTCTATACACTATCAAAGTTGTTAAGGATAATACAAGTGTACCACAATCATTATTATTACACAACCTAACAGGTATCTCTCTCCTCTCCTCACTGTTTCATACCAAATCTGCACTGATGGCCTACTATCTGACGGATTATAATAAGGATAAAACCTTTTTACCTTATCACACTCTCCCCAACATAGGGTTGGAGGACTTCGGGGATATTTATGCTGCCGTCGGCTTGTTGATAGTTTTCCATGATGGCGATGAGGACCCGGGGCAGGGCTAGCCCTGAGCCGTTTAGGGTGTGGACAAACTGGGGCTTCTCCTCGGGGGAGGGGCGGTAGCGGATGTTAGCCCGCCGGGCTTGAAAATCACCGCAGTTAGAGCAGGAAGATACCTCTAGCCACTCAACACAGCCGGGCGCCCACATCTCAATATCATAGGCTTTGGTGGCGGCAAAGCCCAGCTCAGCAGTGCACAGCGCCTTAACCCGGTAGGGCACTCCCAGCCTCTGGCAGACCTCTTCGGCGTCATTGACCAGTTTTTCTAATTCTTGGTTAGAGGTGGCTGGCTCGGTGAATTTGTATAGCTCTACCTTATCAAACTGGTGCCCCCGCTTTATCCCCCGGGTGTCCTTCCCCGCCGACATCTTCTCCCGGCGAAAACAGGCGGTGTAGGCGACATAATAGAGTGGCAATATTCCCGGCGGTATGATTTCATCAGAGTGGAGTCCGGTAAGTGGCACCTCAGCCGTAGGCACAAACCAGAGGTCGTCCTCTTCATCGTGGTACAGGTTATCGGC
>CAYQQD010000072.1:0-4958 GCA_964419575.1 uncultured Dehalococcoidales bacterium
ACGCATCTATGATTCTAAGTGTATTTTGAGTTACCGGTTCGCTGAAGTCAGCCCCGGGAGGGCTAACTGCGCCGGCTACGGTTACCGAACCTTCCCTCTCTGGACTACCCAGACACTCAACCAGCCCTGACCTTTCATAGAATGAAGAAAGCCGCGAACCCAAGTAGGCGGGAAAACCTTCCTCACCAGGCATCTCTTCAAGCCTCCCGCCTATTTCCCTCATCGCCTCAGCCCACCTCGAGGTCGAGTCAGCAACCAGCAGGACATCATAACCCATATCCCTGAAGTACTCAGCGAGGGTAATGCCGACAAAGATGCTGGCTTCACGAGCTACAACCGGCATATTGGAGGTATTAGCGATAAATACTTCCTTCTCCTGCAGTAATCTGCCGGTGGCTGGGTCTTTAAGCTTTCTAAAGCTATAAAGCACATCAGCCATCTCATTGCCTCTTTCACCACAACCAACATAAATATTGAGATGTGTCTGAGCCCATCGGGCAAGCTGCTGCAAGGCAACCGTTTTCCCAGTGCCAAAGCCACCGGGTATCGCTGCCTTACCACCAAGAGCTAGAGGAAACATATAATCAATAATCCTCATGCCGGTGATGAGCAGTCTTGATGGGGCAAGCCTTTGCCTATAGGGTCTAGGCTTTCTTACTGGCCACCTCTGCATCATGGTGAGTTCTTCTACTTCGCCATTATGTTCTAACCGGGCTACAGGTTCCTCAATAGTAAACTCTCCCTTCCGTATCTCTTTGACCACACCCTTTACACCAACAGGCACCAGTATCCTGTGCTCCAAAAGATGGGTCTCGGGAACAGTACCGATTATGTCCCCGCCACTAACCACATCTCCAACCTTAACTTTAGGTGTGAACTGCCATTTCTTGTTGCGTGGCAAGGCAAATACCTTAGCCCCCCGCCTAATAAAGGAGTCCCTTTCCATCAAAACAGTCAACGATTTTTGAAGCCCATCATAAATAGAGCCGACAATCCCTGGACCTAATTCAGCGGTTAGGATTGTCCCTGTCCCTCTGATTGGTTCACCAATCTTCAGCTCCAGGGTATCCTCATGCGACTGGATTATTGCCTTATCTTCCTCCAGACCTATTATCTCGCCGATAAGCCCTTGGCTACCTATCTCAACAATCTCATAGACCTGAGATCCCTTCATATCCTCGCCGATAACCAGAGGACCCGAGATACGCCATATTTTACCCATGCCGTACCACCTCCATAGAGCTTATATTTCTATATCAAACCCGATAAATTTCCTGATATAAGACTTGTAATACTTGGTGATGTCTTCATACCGCGTGCCATATTTCGATGGCACCTCGATGATTATCGGAGGCAAAACCTTCCTTTCTTTAACCTGAGTCACCAAATCTTCAACATACTTCATATAGCCTTCCAATATCACTATTACACCAACGTTAGGCTCATCCATCATTTCAGATAGAGCTTGCCTAACCTCTTCGCCGGTATCATGGTCGTCTTTTATCATATGATATCTACGAACACCAGCCAGCCGTAGTCCACTGACCAAGTCTTCGTCCCCGATAACAGCTATTTCCAAGCGCCGAATCTGCATCATGAAAATACCAGATAATCCTTTATTTCTTCCACTGGAATGTTATCAAACGTTGCTTTTAAGACCAGCCTTAAGTTCCTTATTTCAATCTCTTTAACGATTAAATACCAGGCTACTACCAAAGGAGTTAGTACCCTTGGCGACAGCATCTCCCTGAGCAGCCGGAACTTATGCTTATCAATAACCTCCTCCACCGCAGTAATACTCTTAGTTCTACTATAGCTAGCCACTAATTCCTCGGCTATATCTCGGTATTGAGTACCGGCTAAGGCACCGGGTATATCGGCTAGCTTGTGCGATACCAAATCCTTAACCACCTTATCAGAGAGCATATATCCACTGCTGATGGCAAATTCATCGGCTTCAGAACCTATACCCTCAATTATTACTCTATTTATGAGCTGCAAGTTTGCCATGTCTATCATTATACTAAAGGCTTTGGCAAGTAAAGAGCCATCCTCGATACTTTTAGCTACGTTTAGCAAACTGGCATAATACTCCTGGTCTAATCTAGCTTCACCCAGGAACTTTGACTTCGTCCCCTCGGTATATTCCTCGAGGGCAGAAGTATAAGCCCCTAGCTTGCATCCAACCAATACCTTCATAATAGCAGCAACATCCCCAGCACCGGAAAGTTCATCTAACAATCCGTGACCATGGATAACACCTACCGGTATCATACTAGCCTTCTTGCCGGTTGAAATTCCCTGTAAACTAGCCTTTATATTTAAGACATCGTATTTAACTATGTAGGCATCCAGCACTTTAAGTATGTCAGTCGGCACAAGCTTTAACCCCTTCATACGCTCAAGGCACTGGCCAAAATACCTCCACAAGTACTTATCGGCGTCATCAAAGGTCTTAATAACCGCCTCCTCAAGGTACCCCCCAATATCAGTATTTTTGACGATTTCCAACACATCCTGGAGGCTGGGTGTCTTTGACATCCTATCTATATGCTCAGAGGTCAAAATTTTAGCCTCGGCACCTTTCAGGTAGGCTGACATAAACGCATATTTGGCACTGGTCAAGGTCAACTCCTGTCTAAAATAGTTCCCTACCTATTTCGGGCAATAACCTAGGTAGCAACATTTCAAGCCTAGTCTCATAAGTATTGTCTATCCTAGTCCTTCCATTAATGTCCTCAACTATAACTCCCCCCAGGCAGTCATGCTCCCTGACTTCCCCTATCTTGCTGGCTAATCCCCTATCTTTCTCAAGAAGCTTTTGTACTGTGCTTATATCCTTAGGTGCAGCATAAACCCTGCCTTTATCAAAACCAAGCACCTCGGTAGCTTCCTTAATCAAGCCAATGAGCAAGCTTTTGTCGCTTGAAACTCCAGATAGCTCCTTTTTCACCCGGCTAATTAACTCATTAATTACGTCGGCTTTGGCCTTTGATAACTCCTGGCGGGCTTTCACCGAAGCCTGCGCCGCTATTCGAGCCGCCTCCTCCCTAGCTTCCTGGAGCATTTTACCCTTCTCTTCCTCCAGCTTGGCTGCTTGCTGCTTTTTCGCTTGCTCTATTTCTTTTGCTGCCTTACCCTCGGCTTCCTTTATTATATTCTCAGCCTCAGCTCTTACTTTATCTAAGATAGCTTCGCCTATTTTCTCCATTCCTTCCATAACCACACCCCTACATGAGCCCTAGCATAGTTAATGACATTATGGCAAACACCAGTCCCAGAACCCCCAGCAGCTCAACCAATACCGCTAACAGCACAGACTGGGTAAATATGGCTCCTCTAGTCTTGGGTAGTAATGATATACCCGAAGCACAGATGACACCCTGCTGCCATGCCGAAAAGAATTCTGCAGACGCGGTTATAAGTCCGATACCAAGCACAGCAAAGCCACTACCGCCTGTCTCTGGCAACTTAGGCACCACCCCGGTTATGATAAGTATCAGCACTATGAGTGCGTAGAAGGTCTGCGTCATTGGCAAAGTCGCTAACACCATAACATTCCGGAATTGTCCGCGGTCTTCGGCTAAGGTAGCAGCTCCAGCCGAGGCAGCGATGCCTATACCTAATGACGAGCCGGCAAAGCCACCAGCTAGGGCGAGAGCACCGCCAAGAACAGCTAATGAAGTTGGGGAAATTAATCCCATCATCTTTATATTTCTCCTTTCTAAGATTTTGCTCCGACTATTACGGAAGGACGTTTCCTTAATCTAAACGGACTATATACCCGACCTCCTCCCTCGTAAAACTTGATAATGAATTCAACAAAGCACAGTCTAAGCGAGTGGACAAAACCGGTTATGAGGCTAAGAAGCATATTAATCAGGTGCCCAATAATTAGAATGAAAACGGCTAAAATAGTGCCACCGACGGCTCCAGCCAGACCTGGGATAGGTATGAAACCGGAGAATAAGCGTGCCAGCATATTAAAGGCTGAAGCCAGATAGCCGGTGGCTAGACCCACACCGGCGAGCCTACAATATGACATGACATCGCCCAAGAGACCGGTGAGTTCAAAGAGCCAAAACATAGCCCCCATCCCCCCACTCTGCATAAGCGTGCCGGCGATTATTAATACCGCCCCGCTACCAAGAATATACATGGAGATACCATATAGCGGGGTAAATAAGGGAAGGTCAACGTGTAACATGGTGTGGAGAATAAACGGTATGCCAACCTGAAAAGTAAACAAACCAACCTTGCTAAGTATTACCCCCCGATTTCTTTCCTTCACCCCTTTGATTAGGGCAAATACATGGGCGATATTAACATGGACAAGACCTATCATTAACGCTAGCATTATAAAGCTTAGCGGATTTTGAAGCACCTGCTGAACTCCAGCGACTAGAGCGACATTCTCAAAGCCAAAGAACCGATAAATATCACCTAAATAGCTGCCACCAAGCAAGCCAATAACCAGGGCAACTACACCGCAGGTATAAATCAACCTCCGAAACAACTGCATCTCTTCAGATTGAGGGTCAGCCCCGAGGAACCTTACCAGTAAAAACCTCCCCACCAGTATAATGCCAATAGCATAAACCACATCAGCAATCATAAGACCAAAGAAGAAAGCAAAAGAGTAACTTATTATGGGTGTGGGGTCCCACTCTCTATATCTGGGAATGCCAAACAGGTTTATTATAAGCTGGAACGGTTTAAGCATGGTCGGGTTCTTTAGTTTGGTCGGTGGCTCTTCCGATGACTCTGGCTGTCTAGTATCAATAAACAAGTAGTCTATGTTCTCTTTAAGCTCAACGATTGCCGACTCAACATTGTTCTGTGGAATCCAGCCTTCAATTAAGGTTACATATTTGGCTTCACAAGCCCTGTTTAGAACTGATAGCCTCTGGTTTTCAGCTATTAACGCTAACCTTAGAAGAGCAATATTTCTTAATTCC
>CAYQQD010000073.1:0-4818 GCA_964419575.1 uncultured Dehalococcoidales bacterium
CTTGATTTAGACGACTTCGATAAGGGTAAATCTTGAGCTAGACTTTTGTCTTAGAGGCTAGATTGGTGGAAGAGGGTCTTATTAAAAGGTTGATGGCTTCAATAAAGTGCGGTGTCTGTAGCCATCGCTATGAGGTAGGTAATATTAACGTTATTAGCCATGACCAGGATTTATGGTTTTTGAGTGCCGTTTGTCCATCCTGCCATACTCGGTGTTTAATAGCCGCCATCGTCAGGGAGGGCAAAGTACCTGAGGTTATTACTGACCTCACTGAGGCAGAGCTGAGTAGGTGCCGGAGTGCGGGCAAGTTAACGGCTGATGATGTGCTAGATATGCACAATTTCTTAAAGAGCTTTGACGGAGACTTTTCTCGGCTTTTTAGCCAAAAGTAGGGTAGTGGGGTGGTTAATAATAAATAATAACTAGAAGCTCATCAAAAAGTTGCTATTTTCCCAATTGTATGAATCAATAGATAAAGAGCCCCAGAACTTTAGTTCTGGGGCTCTTTAGTGCGTAAAAGGCGCGTTTATCAAGGGTAATTCTTATGGAGCTGAGTCTAGTATTAGCCATAGGAATAGTTACAATTACTGGTTCTAGAAGGAATTTTTGAACAAATGCTAACCTTGCCCCAAATCCTTGCCATTGCTATCTTCGCTGGAGTGCTCGTCAATATTATACTGGGCAAGTTACGTCGTTATGTCTCAGCTCTTATTGGTGCTGCTCTTATCTTCATAGTTGTCTTTACCATCGTCTTAAAAAGCCCGGGGATGGCACTTGATGTTTTGAACTTGGGGCAAATTGGTCAATTTAGCTTCTGGATACCCGGGCAGGAGCGCATAGTATCCCACGGCGTGAACTGGCAGAGCATCATCTTTATTGCTGGTATGATGACCATGGTAGAAGGTCTGGGTGCAGTAGGATTCTTCCGCTGGTTATGTCTGCATGTGGCTAGGCTGGTCAACTACCGGGTTGTTCCTATCTTGGTTGTATTTACTCTGCTCTCGGGCTTGTTGTCAATGTTCATTAGTAGTATTACCGTCCTATTATTCTTGGCTTCGGTAACCATTGAACTGGCTCGCCTGCTTAAATTCGACCCGGTTCCAATAATAATTGCTGAGGTTTTTGCTGCTAATACTGGAGGTAGTGCTACCATGGCTGGAGACCCGCCTAATATAATCATAGGCACTAGCTTAGGTTATACCTTTAAAGATTTTGTTTTTAATACCGGGCCTATTGCCTGGGCGGGTATGGGTGTAGCTTTAGGCTTCTTCTATTTCCGCTTCCGCAAAGTGCTAGCTACCCAGCAAAGTAATCCAGGCGACCTTCTTAATCAGTATCCAGCACCTAGAGAAGCTATTATCAATCCCCGCCTGTTCAAAATACAAGCTGCCATCTTTATTATGGTGATTGTTTTGTTGGTTACTCATGCTCAAACCGGGCTATCCGTAGCCATGATAGGTTGCATTAGTGCTGTAGCTACCCTGCTCGCTACCGGTAGGGGAGCTCTACATATTATCAAAAGAGTGGACTGGCGGACTCTGCTTTTCCTCATTGGGTTGTTTATCTGTGTGGCCGGGCTGGAGGAAACTGGGATGCTAAAGATGTTCGCCCAGTATGTTGGAGATATATCAAAAGGGAATATCCAACTAGCGATACCTCTTATCCTATGGGTTTCTGCCTTTATTTCAGCTGTAGTGGATAACATCCCCCTTGCCGCCGCTATGGTGCCAGTAATTACTCACCTCTCCCAGACAGCCGGCTTGAAACTACCCCCGCTAGCTTGGGCTTTGGCTTTGGGGACAGACATCGGAGGCAATGCTACCCCTATCGGAGCCTCAGCCAATGTAGTTGCGACAGCCATTGCCAGAAGGCAGGGTTATCGTATTAGGTGGGGGAGATTCCTCAAATATGCATTCCCAGCCATGATTATGGTGGTTGCTCTATGTCACCTGATGCTAGTTGTAAGATATGCTTAATGGTTAAATTAGCCCCTCAATGGGCTCAATAATTATGCGCCCTTTATCAAGGTCAATAGATTTTACTACATCGTCAATGGCGGGAATAAGAATTTCTCCGTTATTACCACTGACTACATAGATATCATTGCTCTCTACGGTTAAAATTTCGGTGATTTTCCCCAGTAATTCTCCCTGGGTCGTCTGTACTTCAAGCCCGATAAGTTGGAAATAATAGTATTGACCTTCGGGCAGGGGCTGAAGCTGGCTGTGGTGTATTTCTATAGCTTGTCCCCGCAGCCTTTGTGCCTGTTCAATACTATCAATGGAGATAAGCTTGATAATTGCCTTACCTTTATGCCACTCGGTGCTGTCAATGGTCATAGGCTGCCGGTTAACATAGACCTTTGAGCCGGGGTTGAAGCGTTGTTGCGGGAAATCGGTTGTTACTTCTACCTTTAGTTTGCCGTTGATACCCCAGGGGGCTAGAATTTGACCAATAATTACATATTCTGGCTGGGATAATTTCATCCTGTTTCTGGTAGCCAGTTAGTGTATTTCTAACTTCTTTAAATCTTATATTTAGACAATTTCCAGGGTAGCTCTGGTGCCAGCCTTGGCTGCTTTCACCCTGATTAGGGTGCGCATAGCTTGAGCTACTCTGCCTTGCTTGCCAATAATCCTCCCTTTATCCTCATCAGCAACCTGCAATTTAAGCACAGTGTGCTCCTCATCAGTCTCCTCGGTCACTACTACATTTTCGGGTGAATTGACAATTGCTTTGGCGATGTACTCGATGAGGTCTTTCATGGTTTCTTCTTGCTTGGCTTTCATGTCTTCTCCTTGGTTGTTTTGAATTTTTCCAGAATACCTACCTTTGACAACAGTCTAGCGGTAGTATCGGTTGGCTGAGCCCCTTGCCTTAGCCAGTGTAGTGCTTTTTCTTCATCAATAACTATTGTTTCCGGGTTAGTTAACGGATTATAGTGTCCAATAATGCTGATAAATGCTCCGTCACGGGGCGACCGAGCATCAGCGACTACTACTCGGTAACTAGGCTTTTTTTTGGTACCGGTACGTCGTAATCTAATCTTTACCATCTTAGCTGCCTTTTCGGAGACTATTATGCGCTATAATTATTCAGCTGTCAAATGGTTAAAAGAGGTTCTTTAGCGACCTATCCCCCTGACCCCTTATGCAAGGACTTCATCTACCTCTTTCAGGGAAGGGGGAGTATAGGAAGAGAGGGGCGAAGCCCCTCTCTAAAATCTCTTCCCCCTCTCCTTCCCAAGGAGAGGGGGATTAAGAGGGTGAGGTTAAATAAACAATCCCTTTGAAATATAGTTGTCAGAAGGTTATACCAGTAGTTATAATCAAGGTGTGAAAGTAGAAAGGTTGCATAGTTGGCAGGTCAGCATTACTCAGGCGTTAGATATACAGCAAAGGCTGGCAGCGCAGGTGTCTAGAAGTAGCCAGGTGGGTACTCCCCGCTTTATTGCCGGTGTGGATATATCAGCCGACAAAGGACGAGGGGTGGCAACCGGGGCGGTGGTTGTTTTACACTATCCTGAGCTTGGGGTAGCGGAAACAAAAGTAGTAACTGACAAACTTAATTTTCCCTATATCCCGGGGCTTTTGTCCTTCAGGGAGTCACCTTTGATACTGGCTGCTTGCCAGCAACTTACTATTACCCCCGACCTTATTCTGGTTGATGGTCAGGGAATTGCTCACCCCCGGCGAATGGGTCTTGCCTCCCACTTAGGGCTCTTTTTGAATTCACCAACTATTGGCTGCGCTAAATCTCTGCTCTGTGGCACACATCAATTACCTGGTGCTGAGCCTGGTAGCTATGCCGAAGTGGTTGACGATGGTGAGATTATAGGGGCGGCTCTGCGAACCAAGCTCGGAGCCAAGCCCATTTATGTTTCCATAGGGCATAAGATTGACCTGCCAACTGCTATCCACTGGGTCATGGAGTGCTGCCGTGGTTATCGCATTCCTGAGCCGACTCGGCTGGCTCATCTGGCGGCTGGTGGCAATCTGAAGCTGGAAGAGAGCGTGGCAGCGCCTGAAGCGGGCTATCAAGGGAAATTGTTAGATTAGCTTAGGCAGGGGCTAAAATTTGGAGAATCTGGATTGGGTACCGGTAATTGGTGCTATAGTAGCTGCATTTATAGGTGCGGCTGTCGGTGGCTTTCTTCGACATAAGTGGGTTGAGAAATATCGCCGACCTGTTATCAGCGTAGTTGGTCAAGATTTTGTACCAGTGGGAGCCTATCGCTATCATAGAATCCGAGTTAAAAATACAGGTAAAAGCGCTGCCAAAAATTGTATAGGGAAGATCACTCTTGAAAATGCAACCAGAAACGATGTTGCTCAGTCCTCACCAGATAAAGTGGCTAGAGCTATCATGAATAAAGATATCTTTACGGACATAAGGGAAATGTCCATATGCTGGTCACGAATAGGTAATCCAGAACATATTACTATTAATCGAGACGATACCCAAACGTTAGATGTTTATAGAGTTTGGTTAGATTCTTCGTACTCTGTGTTAGAGCTACCGACAGAGGAGGACTGGAATCCGTATAGAGTCAGCCTTAAAGCTAGCAAGGAATATTCAGGGGAGATATTCGTGACTTCTGAAAATGCTCAGACCGAGCGAGTGAAATTTAGGTTAGTTCCTGACCCGAAAAACGGAGACGTAAAACTGACTATTCTTAATTAGCTATTTATAAGAAGTAATCTAAGGAGATTTAGTAGATGCAGGAGTTAAGGGATAAACTAAAGGATTTACAGGCTAGAGTGGCGATGTCGCTGGAGTATCTTTGACATTGCCGCTAAAGAGAAGGAGGTCACCCGC
>CAYQQD010000074.1:0-4812 GCA_964419575.1 uncultured Dehalococcoidales bacterium
AATTCAGCCAGCCTTTGCTTAACAGTTGCTACCATATTCACAACTAACTCAGCTTTTTACCTTATGTCAGATTATAGCACAAAGCTAATTGAAAGGGCTAACTTTTAATTTAGTCCTTAAACGAGAAGCCCGTAACCAGAGTTTGCCTTGCTGCTTGCCACTCCCCGCCTTGAGGATAGATATCCTGACCAAAGATTAACCGAATATAGCTAAAAGGAGGCACCAATTTGAAATAGCCGGTTAATTCTTCCTTTGACGGGTCCCTCAGGCAGCTAAGAAAAGCCCCATTCATTAAGGTAACGTCAGGATGTGTTAGCCAGGTAGTAACCATTACCCAGAATTTGAGCCAAAAACAGTTACGGTCGTCCATCTCAACCGTTACCAGAGCTAACTGCCGGCATATATCTACCAAATGAGCCTTATCCGCAGAACTTAAATGGTGGAAAACCCTAGCATGCCAGATAATATCTATTTTACCGGGTGAAAGATGCCTATCCAGAGCCAGAATATCCCCACACCACACGGCTACAACCTTCTTAGAGGTACCGCTGGCTTCTCGACCAAGGGCATCTACTATCTCATCGTTCAGTATAGGAAGTTCTTCAAAAACAATCTCTCCCTTCTCATACAACGGCTGGAAGGCTTGCTTGGCTGTTTCCATAGCTGCCGGAGAAATATCAATGCCTACATAAACCAATAAAACGTCTGGCAGTCTCTTAAAAACCTGACGGCCTAATTCTCCGCCACCAAAACCCAAATCAAATACAACAATAGGCTCGTTACTTTTGATTTCTTTTATGGTTAGAATTATTCTGGAAAGCTCCTCGATGAAGGCGGTAATCATTCTGCCGGTGAATTTACCACTTTGGTATTTAATAAGTCCCTGGTGGGTCTTCCTCTGCCATTTTTTTAACGGCAAATCAGCCAGCTCAAGTAAGCTTTCCCGATTTATTCTAAGCTTGGGGGCGACAGCCACTAACCAGTGAATAAAGCTAAATACGGAACGAGCTGCCTTAAAGAACCCAATATTAATCTCCGCCGCCTCTCTGTATCTAGAGTCAAGCTTCAACAATTCTAAATCAGAAATAATCTCTTGAATCTCTCTGGCTCGCTTAGTCGCCATCAATTGGACGACCTCCAGACAGCAATAGCGAGGAGGACAACAAATGCAATCATTCCTGCAAGGTACAGATACTTATAAAGGCGCCTTAGCGTTATTTTAGCTGTTTCGGGTGCGCCTCTGGTGTAAAACTCACTGATATTCATCCTTTGTGCCAATCGATTAAGCATACGCTCATATGCATCCACATGCCCATTTATTCTTCTATTCAGGAAAAAGCCAAACAGAGAAAGCAAAAATAAAAATCCAAAAACCCATGGGCTCCACTCAGAAAGCCAAATTTTTTGCGAGGCAAGAAAAGCCAACAAACCGCCTACAATCGCCGCATAAAAATTGGTAAAAAACATCCTCTGTCTATCCACATGGACTAATCGCTCCCAATTTTGCCGATACGCCTCAGCCAGCGCAGAGTGTACATCTAAAACCACTTTGAATCTCCTTTTCAACCTACCTTAGTATAATTATCTTTACACAGCTAGCTTAACTCGGCGCCCCGTTGCCACACCCGGGCTAGCTCTTTAGCTAGAGGGCGGTGCTCGGACTTGTCTAGGCTTGGGTCTATTTGGAACAGCTTTATTGCCTCACTGCGAGCCATCTCTAGTAGAGCCACGTCAGACAGTTTAGCCATGCGCAGGTCAGGTAGCCCACTCTGCCTGGTGCCAAAGAATTCCCCGGGACCACGCAGTCTCAAGTCCTCTTCAGCCAAGGCAAAACCATCCTGGACTTTCTCTATTATATCTAGTCGCTGCCTACCCACCTCCGAAGGGTTCTGAGCCAGCAGCATACAGTAGCTTTGCTCCTGTCCCCGTCCCACCCTGCCCCGGAACTGGTGCAATTGCGACAGCCCAAAGCGGTCGGCACTCTCAACCAGCATTACCGTCGCATTAGGCACATCTATACCAACCTCTACCACCGGGGTCGAAACCAGGATATCAAGCTCGCCAGAGCGAAAGCGTCGCATCACCTTATCCTTGTCAGCCGCCGACATACGCCCGTGAAGCAAGCCTAATCGCAAATCAGGGAAGACCTCTTGAGACAAACGCTCATATTCAGCAATAGCCGCTCTAGCTTGAATAGCCTCTGACTCCTCAATCAAGGGGCAGATAATGAACGCCTGACGTCCACTAGCTACCTCACGACGGACAAAGGCGTAGGCGCTATCCCTCTGCCCCGGTTTAAGCCACTTAGTCTTAACTACCTGCCTCCCCGGAGGCAACTCATCTATGAGTGATAAATCAAGGTCACCATATAGCGTCAGGGCTAGAGTCCGGGGGATAGGCGTCGCCGTCATTACCAACACATGAGGGTTAAACCCCTTCTGCCGCAGTGCTGAACGCTGGGTAACCCCAAATCGGTGCTGCTCGTCTACCACCGCTAACCCCAGGCGGTGAAATTCCACCCCCTTCTGAATCAGAGCATGGGTTCCGATGATAATATCTATATCTCCATCCTGAATACGCTGCTGGAGCTTCTGCTTTCTGACCTGTTTGATATCACCAATAAGCAGTGCCACGGTAAGCGGACGGGACAAAATCCCGGAGTAACTATGTAGATAGCCCTCCTCCCCCTGTTGATGTCCCAATCTGGACAGGAGCTGACAGACGGTGGTGAAATGCTGCTCAGCCAAAATTTCAGTCGGCGCCATAAACGCCCCCTGGTAGCCGTTAGCCGCCGCCACCAGTAAAGCTGCGGTAGCCACCACTGTCTTACCGCTGCCCACCTCCCCCTGCAATAACCGGGACATTGGTCGAGTTTTTTGTAAATCGGCTAATAGCTCGCCAAGCACCCTCTGCTGAGCCGGGGTCAGCTCAAAGAGTAGAGACTTTAGAAAGGTGTCTAGCACCGGCTTCTGGGCAGTAAACGGGCTGCCCGGCTGGCTCTCCTGCCAATCACGCTTTTTGCTCAGCACACCCAACTGGAGGAGGAAGAGCTCGTCAAAAGCCAGACGAACCCGTGCCTCAGCCTTCACTGCTTCATCATCTGGATAGTGAGCCTGGCTTATAGCCAGGGGGAGCGGTAAAAGGTTACACCCACCTCTCAACTCCGGGGGTAAAAAATCCTCTACTTGCCACGCCCACTGGTCGATAACCGCCTTCATCAATTTTCTTACCTGGCGGGGGCGCAGTCCCTGAGTAAGAGGATAGATAGGGACTAAACGCCCGGTGTGAATCAAGTCCTCATCCCCGACTAGCTCCCATTCTGGAGACTCAAACACATGCCGCCCATTAAACAAGCTTACCCTACCGCTAATAACTACTCGCATATTAGTAGTTAGCTGCTTAGCCAGGTAAGGATTATTAAACCATACTACTCTAACGTTGCCGGTTTCATCGCCGACAATAGCTTCGGTACTCAACCTACCGCCGAGCCTAACCTGCTGAGCCTGCCACACATTGGCAATAATAGTCTGCTCCTCACCCTCAGTAAGCTGCGAGATAGATTTCCTTTGACTATAGTCAAGGTGACGGTGGGGGAAGAAATAGAGCAAGTCCCGAATCGTCTTCACCCCCAACTTGCTAAATTTAGCCGCCAGACTTGAGCTAATGCCTCTAATAATAGTAATGGATGAATCAATTGACTGACTAAACGCTATTCTTGGCTTTTTTGCTTCTGGAGGTAGGCGGCTGGCTACTGGAACCGCTCTAGCCTCGCCTCTTTCTACCTCCCTGCGCTCTACCTCAGCTAAGAAGTCGAGCACATCCTTGACCCACTGTTTGCGTTGCTGTTTAGTTAAATAGGCATAATTGGAGTCAATGAGGTGAAGTTTATAAACCTGATTTAGAAGCTGGGGGCTGGTTAATGACTCTATGATTTGACCGGACCAGCGGTGGAGGAATCTATCCAGACCACCGATTACCGCTGAATCTAAATAACCCTTTTTGTGCTCAAGCTCAAGAATCTTACGCAGAGGCTCAACATTTATCGACAAAAACCCTACCTCCGCTGGCCTCAGCGAATAACAACAAAGAGGACTGGCTTAAAGTCAGAGCCAAGCCACCCCAAAGACTATCGTCAAAAATCTGGCTATTACTCTACAGAAACAATATAGTGATAGTGAGGTTGACCACCCCGAACCAGCTCGACCTCTAGATGAGGATGCTGCTCACGAATACCTAGAATAAACGGTTCCATCTCAAACCGTTCGGCATCACCCCGGTAGTAAATGGTAATTACCTCAGCCTCATCCAGATCTATCTCGGCTAATACCTCACCAAGGACACCAGTAGTACTATCGCCCACAGCTACCAGGTCTCCATCCAGAAAACCAATAGCCTGCTTCTTCTTAATCGTCAGCCCACCGAGCTGAGCGGCTCGTACTGCCTGAGTAATGGCAATAGACCTAACTGATGATTTCGCCCGGTTCATCGCCTCACAGTTTGCCTCCAAGTCCGCCTCACTGTTAAAAGCTAAAAGGGCAGATATCCCTTGGGGAATGGTCTCCGTTGCTATTACCTTAATGACTTTAGCCGTCAACGACTGGACTTGATTAGCCGTAAGCACTACATTCTTGTCATTGGGCAAAATGATAACTTTGTCCGAACTTATTGAGTTTACCGCCTGGAACAAATCCCTGGTACTTGGGTTCATCGTCTGCCCACCGGGAACAATAGCCGTCACCCCCAGGCTAGTAAAGACATCAGCCAGCCCGTCCCCTGAGACCACAGCCACAGTAGCCATCTCAACCGCTGGCA
>CAYQQD010000075.1:0-4721 GCA_964419575.1 uncultured Dehalococcoidales bacterium
CCCCGCTGGCACTGGTCTAAGACCAGGGCATGGGTGAGATTAAGCAGGGTCTCATCTCTGGCTACCCACCGCGGAACCTCAACCCGGGCTATCTCATCATCCACCCTCAGGTAAAAGAAATAGACCTGGTGCTCCCGGTAGCGCTTCTTAACTATGGACGACTGACTGGTAAACAGGGCTGACCTTTCTCCCTGACATAATATATTGGCAAAAAGCTCCCTGTCCTGAACACCAGCCATCTTATCACAGTCCCTTGTTTCACAGTCTGGGCAATGGCGGTCAGTATCAAGGGGCTCACAAGGGCAAACAGCCACTCGCAGGGCATTGACCACATCGGTGCTGCGGGGAAAGCTGATATAGCTGGCAATAGCCAGTCTCTTATCGTTGCCCAGTCTTTTAATATCATCAAGATAGCTTAGAAAGCCTTTATCCAGCAGGGCATCAGCAACAAACTCGGGGTACGCCTCCAACCCCCAGAGGATAAGCGAGCCGTCAAGCAGTGCCAGACTTGAGCTATTTGGTGGCAGCTCTGATGCCAGTTTGGCTAACTGGTGGCACTCATCAACGCTGCGCTTTATACCTAAAAGCGTGCCCTCTATTAATTGTTCCCGACCTTTAGCCCCGGTCGGGGCAATAACTAGGTCTTCATCCCCGGAATAAAGAGACGGAAAGCTATCAAGGGTGGCGCTGGGACAGTCACCATAGTGAAGGACAACCGAACCGATGTTTATCAGATAGCACTTGGTTGAGCGGTGTCGGTCAACATCAATATGAGAGCCATCAGTAGCCAGAACGGTGAATTCGTTAGGGGTGGGTGGTGGTTTATAATGACTATCAAGCCCGTCCACCAGACCAGCCACCAGCCAGGTAGTCCGGCTGGAGGCAATCTTCACTTTTAAATGACCAAAGTCGGCAGCCTGAAAGACGTCCAGAGCATACTTAAGGCGCTTCTGCCTTTCTTGGCTGCCAGCCTTCAGCCTGGCGACCATATTTCCCACCTGCACCGCAACCCTGGTTAAATTCAGCGACACCTCTCCTACCCTGTGACTGCTTAGCGAGACCGGTAAGCCTTGCTGATTTATTATACCAGTTATAACCTTCAGGACGAAAGGCATTTATTGCCTGCTGGGCATTGCCTCTGGTATCATAAAGTCCGGCTAATTTGGTAGAAAAAGGAAGTAGATTATGAAGGTAGGCTATGTTTATGACCCCATCTATCTCAAGCATGATACCGGTCAGCACCCGGAAAATGCTCGGCGGTTAGAGGCAATTATTTCCCACCTTGAACAGACCGGGCTTAGGCAAAAGTTATCTCCCATCTCGCCTCGGGCAGCCACTGCTGAAGAAATAGCATTAGTCCATAGTCGGCAGTATATAGCCTATATCCAGGAGGTGGCTAAAAATGGTGGCGGCTGGCTGGATGTTGATACGGTAATGTCGCCTGGTTCCTATGATGCCGCCGTTTACGCTGCTGGCGGTCTTATTAGCGCCACCGAGGCGGTTATGGATGGAGAGGTAGGTAGTGCCTTTGCCTTGGTCAGACCCCCGGGGCACCATGCCACCGCCACCCAGGCTCAGGGCTTCTGCCTGTTTAATAATATAGCTATTGCGGCTAACTATGCTCTGAATAAGTATAAACTACAGCGCATTGCCATCATTGATTTTGATGTCCACCATGGCAATGGTACGCAGGAGGTTTTCTACGGTGACCCCAAGGTGCTTTACGTATCAACCCATGAGTTTCCTCTCTATCCAGGGACGGGTAGAATTGAAGAGACGGGTAGTGGGGAGGGTAGGGGAGCCACGGTTAATATACCACTGCCAGCTGGCACCGGCGATGCTGAATATCTGGAAGTCTTTGACCAGATAATCGTCCCCGTAGTCAGGCGCTTTAGCCCTCAGCTTATCCTGGTCTCGGCTGGCTACGATGCCCACTGGTCTGATAGTATAGCCATGATGGCGGTAAGCGTTACCGGCTTTGCTCAAATGACGGGAATTATTAAGGGGCTGGCTGGTGAATTATGTGGCGGTCGGCTGGTCTTTACCTTAGAGGGTGGTTATTCTCTTGATGCTTTAGCGGCTTCGGTAAAAGCCACCTTTGATGTGCTCTTGGGTGAGAGTAAGATTGAAGACCCGCTGGGTCGACCCCAGCGTGGTTTTAAGCCGTCCGATATTAGTCCTCTGGTTGAGTCAATAAAGAGAATACACAACCTTATTGCTGGCTTTTAGCTGGTAGAGGGCGCCGCCTAAAGAACCTGCCCCACTCCCCTTTCTCCCAGACAACGAGTAGATTGGGGGCAATACAGCTAGAGCTGAAGGTTCCGGCAACCAAGCCAATCAGGAATACTACGGCGAAATTCTGAATTGATGCCCCAACAAAGAGCAGCAGGGCTAATACGGTAATCAGGGTGGTTAGGCTGGTATTCAGGCAACGGCTGAGGGTTTCAACAATGCTAGTATTGACTACGGTAGAAAAGTCAGAGCTTATCCCCTTTCTTAAATTCTCTCGTATTCTATCAAATACGACCACAGTGTTGTTTACGCTATAGCCAACAACGGCTAGGATGCCGGTGATGAACATTAGATTTATTTCCCAGCCCAGTGTGTTACCAAGAATAGAGAAAACTCCCAGTGGCACCAAAGTGTCGTGGGCTAGGGCAATTACGGCGCAAGCGCCATAGCGGAAGGGGTTTGGCATCTTACGGAACGCCAAGGCAATATAAAGTACCATGCCAACACAAGCTACGCCTATGGCAATGCCGGCATTTCGTGCTGTTTCAGCAGCGACCATAGGCGATACTGAATAGAACTCTGATTCAGTGATAGGACCGAACCCGGCTTTTAAGGCTTCCTCTAGCGCTGTCTTGGCTTCGCTGGTTAATTCGCTGGTGCGGATAAGGAAATCACCGGCTCCAGTGCGTTGAACAATAGCCCCGGTATAACCCAGGTTAGCCAGTTCCTGTTTCAAATCGGTCTCGGTTACTGGCTGCTCAAAACTGACGGTCAGCATAGAACCGCTGCTGAATTCTATCCCGGGTTTGAGCCCAAAGCTGGCTAGAGAAATAATGCCAAAAAGGATAACCGCCCCTAAACCGGTCAAGAACCAGAATCTTTTACCAACAATGTTAATCATTTTCCCTTCTTGAATAGACGGTAAATAGCGAAACCTTTTGCCCCAGGCGAGTGCCGACGAGTATCCGCAGGAAGGTGCGAGTAGCCACCACCGCAGTAAACATGCTTATGGCAACACCGATAGTCAGGGTTAAGGCAAAGCCCATTACCGGGGCGTTAGCAATAACGGTGCTGCCTAGCCAGTAGAGAATACCAGTGGCAATAAAGGTGGTGACATTGCTATCCCTGATAGCTGGCCAGGCACGGCTAAAGCCAGCCTCAACAGCGGCGCCTAATGTCCGCCCCATTCTCAGTTCTTCTTTCATCCGCTCAAAGATAAGTACATTAGCATCCACTGCCATACCTATGGATAGGACAAAGCCACCAATACCAGCTAGGCTAAGGGTGACCGGTAGCAGCTTGAAAATGGCTAGCACCACTGCCACGTAGAACATTAAGGTGACACCGGCTAGAACTCCAGGCAGGCGGTAATAAATTATCATAAATACCACGACTAATATTAGCCCGATTAGTCCTGCCTTAACACTCATGCTAATAAAATCAGACCCCAAAATAGGAGATACAGTTTGCTCATAAATGGCGGTAAGAGGAACCGGAATGCGACCGGCGTTAAGTAATTTGGATAATTCGGTCGCCTCGCTAAAGCTTAAGCCTTCAATCTGCCCCCTCTCGGTAATTACGGAGCGGACAATGGGAGCAATTGGTCTGCCATCCTCCCCCAGTAAAGGTTCGTTGCCAAGGAAGATGCCTAGAGGCTTATTTATCAGCCGCTTGGTGATTTGCTCAAATAGCTTACTGCCGGTTTCATTCCACTCAAATACGAGGAGTACTCGCCCCAAATTATCAGTAGTCACATATGTATTCTCTTTAAAGTAGGCACTGGTCAGTTCCTTCTCCTCCCCATCAACTACTCCGGTGACTGGCTTCCAGTCACCCAGTTCATCAACCCACCTGGCTTCTCCTTCCCCGTCTTCTATTAGTTCGCCAAACTCAAGCAGTGCTGTCTGCCCGATGAGTTTTTTTGCCTTCTCAGTTTCACTGATACCCGGTAGCTCGACTACTATGCGGTCTTCCCCCAGTCTTTGAATAACTGGTTCGCTTACCCCCAAAACATTAATCCGCCTTTCAATAACGGCTATGGCACCATCAACGGCTTCGGCTTCCGTGCCCGGTTCTACCGTGGAGAGATCAGCCTTATAGACCATGTGGGTGCCACCCTGCAAATCAAGCCCCAGTCGTATTCCTCTTTTACCCACAATTCCCTTATTGATGGGCAAGACTACAAGAGCGGCAAGGAGGAAAAGAATGCTTATTATTATGAAGGGTAGTCCTTTTTTTCTGGTCATATCCTTTACTCGGCTTTACTTAATAGCTGTTTTTGAATGTAAGACAGGGCTTCCTCTCTGTTAGTTAGCTCTCCTGAGGCTTGTGCTTCACGTACTGCCTCCAGTAATTCTCCAATTTTAGGCCCTGGGCTCATACCAAAGATATTGATTATATCATGTCCGTCAATCAGCTTGGGCGGGGCGACTAAACTCTCTTGCTCAAAGCGCTGGGCTAATACATAGCTTGTCATTTTGGCATGCCCT
>CAYQQD010000076.1:0-4700 GCA_964419575.1 uncultured Dehalococcoidales bacterium
CTGGAAGAGATGCTGGCTATTATGCCTAAGCATAAGGGGACCGACCACCTCCGTGCTGAACTAAGGAAGAAGATTGCCAGGCTAACTGAGGCAGCGGAAAAAAAACTTGCCACTAAGCGGGCATCAATGCTTATCGTCAAGGAGGGAGCTGCCCAGATAGTAGTTATCGGTCTGCCCAACGCCGGCAAATCACAACTGGTTGGCAGTGTTACTAATGCCTCGCCGACGGTAGCCGAATACCCATTTACTACCCAGAGTGCCACCCCGGGGATGATGGAATTTGAGAATATCCAGATACAACTAATTGATACCCCACCCCTAGGCGAACAGTCGGTGGTGTGGTGGCTACCTCATATGATTAGGCGGGCGGATGCTATACTGGTAGTGGTGGACTTAGCTGACGCTCCCCTCACCCAGGCGGAGACTATCTTTGCTGAGCTAGAGGCTAGGAAGATAGCCATTGGGGACAAGGTTAAGGCGCTAATCGTGGGCAATAAGCTAGACCGGGCAAATGCCCGGGAAAACTACCTAGCGTTAAAGAACAAATACCAGGGGCAATTGCCGGTTATTGCTATCTCAGCTAAAGAAAGCGTTGGTTTAGAAGAGATGAAGCGTGAGATTTTTCAAATGCTTGATATTATTCGGGTATATACCAAGGCTCCGGGTCAAAAGCCAGACCTTACCGACCCGATAATCCTTGACAGAGGGAGCAGGCTGGAGGATGCGGCGGCAGTAGTCCACAAAGATTTTGTCGCCAAGCTGAAGTACGCCCGCATCTGGGGCTCAGGTAAGCATGATGGCATAATGGCCAGAAGAGACCATATCCTCCAGGACGGCGATATAATAGAACTGCATCTATAAGATTTTCGCCTACAATAGGAATTTCCTGATAGCTATGGCTAGACCGGCGTGGTCAATATCTAGGGTTATATAGTCGGCGGCGGCTTTGACCTCGGCTGGGGCATTGCCCATAGCTATACCTAGACCGGCGAGGGAAAGAAGGGGGATGTCGTTAGCCCCATCCCCTATGGCTATAACTTCGGTCAAAGATATCCCCAGATGTGACGCTAGTGCCTTCAGGGCTGTCCCTTTGGACACCCCGGGGGCAACTACATTGATAAAATCGACTCCGGGGAAAGCCAGGGTTCTAACCCGGGAGAAGTGGAGGCTATCTTTGAACTTAAGGCGAAATTTCTCCGCCTTAGCCGCTTCCTTGGGGGAGGTGGTTACCAGTCCGCCTTTAATAATCCTCTCCCGCTCCCATATTTTGTTGAAATCAACCAAGATAGGCTGGAGGCCGAAGAAGTCGTGGTGAACCTTAGATGACCGCGTTTCCCGCTCGATAAAATAGTGGGTCGTGGAATATAAATCAATGTCTATATCATTTAGATGAGCAAATTCAATGGCTTTTCTTACTACTGCCTTACTAAGTGGCTGAATATAGACTTCTTCATTTTGGGCGGGATTGCTGACCAAAGCGCCATCAAAAAATATATGATAGCCATCTAATGCTAATTGGTGAATGATACTCAAGCAGGATTGGGCGGCTCGCCCGGTAGATACAGAAACCTTTATCCCTAAGTCACGAGCTTTGGCTAGTGCTTGTCTGTCCTGGGGTAAGATGTTTCCGTCCTTACCGACCAGCGTGCCGTCTATATCTACTACTAAAAGCTTGTAGGGGTGATTTATCACTCCCATCTCCTTGAAGGGCAGCTACCAGTATACCACCAAGGTACTACCTTTCCCAAGTGAGGAATCTTTGAGTAATAAGGTTTACAATTCTCGGGTCGGTTAGTATAATACCGCTGGCTGGGAGAGCCCAGATAAGATTTAATATAGATGGGGGACCAAGGTGAAAAAGGCAGAGGAGATGTTATGGGTGTAATTACCATAACCATAAATGGACGAGAGATCAAGACAGAGAGTGAGGCGACGGTTTTAGAGGTAGCACGAAGCGCTGACATCTACATCCCCTGCCTCTGTTACTATTTCAACCTCAAACCGCTGCCTGAGGTTGTGCCTGATATGGCATGTCAGCTTTGCCTAGTGGAGGTAGATGGCAGGATTGTTCTTTCTTGCACTACGAAGGTAATTGAAGACATGAAGGTCGAGACCGAAACCTCCAGAGTCAAGGAACTAAGGCGAAGAAATCTTATTGATATCCTGCGTCATCACCCCCACGTAGCAGTCGATGAAAGAAGCGTCCTTTATCCGGAGAATAGAATTTGCGGACTACGAAAGGTGTTAGACCACATCGGGGTAGGAGAACTACCCCCCTACATTCCCAAAAAGTTACCTGTCCGAGAGGACGGTCTTTTCTTTCTTCGGGATCATAATCTTTGCATCCTTTGTGAACGCTGCGTGCGGGTTTGCGATGATATAAGGGGGTTGCGGGCGATTGAATTTGCCTTCCCTTGTTATCGGGCTTGTCCGGCGGGGATAGATATCCCCCGCTACATTCGCCTTATTGCTCGGGAGAGACCGAGCGCTGCTCTGGCTGTAATCCGAGAGAAAGTACCTTTCCCCGGTGTGCTGGGGCGGGTCTGCACTCATGCCTGCGAGACTGCCTGCCAGCGTGGGCTTGAGGTGGACAACCCGGTACAAATTCGCATGCTCAAGCGCTTTGCCGCTGATAACGGCGATGACTCTTGGAAAAAACTATCGAAGAGGCTTCCACCAAGCAGGAAGAGCGTGGCGGTTGTCGGGTCTGGTCCAGCCGGCTTAACCGCAGCCTTTTATCTGGTCAAATTAGGGCATAAGGTTACTGTCTTTGAAGCCTTGCCTAAGCTAGGCGGAATGATGCAGGTGGGCATCCCGGGGTATCGACTTCCTCGCCAGGTACTTAATAGCGAGATTGAAGAGATCAAAAGTATTGGCGTCGAATTTAGGTTGAATGCCAAAATAGACTCCTTGGACTCACTTTTTGAGCAGGGGTATGATGCTGTCTTTCTCGGACTTGGTGCCCATGCGGAGATTCCACTGGGGGTTGACGGGGAAGATCTTCCCGGCGTTATCGGTGCGGTCGAATTCCTCCGTCGGGGCAATCTAGGAGAGTGGATAGATGTGGGGGAGAGGGTAGGCATCGTCGGCGGAGGAAATGTTGCCATAGACGCCGGACGCATGTCTCTGCGCTTTGGGGCAAAGAAGGTAACCATCTTCTACCGCCGCACACGTACTGAAATGCCCGCATCTTCCGAGGAGATTGACGCCGCCTTAGAAGAAGGCATAGAGATTATTTATCTGGTTGCCCCATCTAAGGTTGCCCGCGAGAATGGTACTCTGAAGCTGGAATGTATCCGCACGAAGTTGGGAGAGACGGATGCTAGTGGCCGACCTCGTCCTGTTCCCATTGAGGGAAGTGAGTTTATCACTGAGCTTGATACCCTGGTGGTTGCTATCGGGCAACGCCCCGAAGTTCCTACGGGATTGCAGGTTGAGGTGGAGCGAGGGAATGTGGTGAAAGTAAGCGCCGACATGAAGACCAGTCGGGAGGGTGTCTTTGCTGGGGGTGACTGTGTTAGCGGTCCAGCATCAGTCATTGAAGCCATAGCTGCCGCCAGAAAGGCAGCTGAAGCCATTGACCGTTATCTTGGTGGTAAGGGGGATATTTCGGAGTCACTCGTTCCGGCTGAAGAGGCTACGACCTGGCTAGAAGGAGGCTTTCCCGAGGAAAAGCTAGCCCTCGTTTCTCGTCTCCCCCCTGAAATCAGCATCAAGAGTTTTGACGAAGTTGAACAGGCGTGGGGGTGGGATACTGCGATGGCGGAGGCACAACGCTGTCTTCGCTGTTACGTTATCACTCCCCCGGACGAAAAGGTGCTTCAGGAGGCTGGTTGCCAATTCTGCGGCGCTTGTGTTGATTCTTGCCCTACTGGGGCCTTGGTAGAGTGGAGTGTTTACCAGGCTGGAGCACCAGACCGTGTGGTAACTACTATCTGTCCCTATTGCGGCGTTGGCTGTCAGCTTAAGCTCGAAATTAAGAATGAACAAATCATTCGAGTAGTTCCTGATTCCGAGGGCCCAGCGAACAGGGGACAGTCCTGTGTAAAGGGTAAGTTTGGTATGGATTTTGTTGGCGACCCCAATCGTCTGACAGTGCCGCTGATAAAGAGGGATGGGAAGTTTACCCCGGCAACCTGGGATGAGGTACTAGACCTGGTTGCCAGTAAACTAGCCAATTATAGACCAGACGAGGTGGCGGTAGTCTCCTCAGCCAAGTGCACCAATGAGGAGAACTATGTTATTCAGAAATTTGCCCGGGTAATGCTGGGGACTAACAATATTGACCACTGTGCTAGGTTATGTCACGCTTCCACTGTAACCGGTTTAGGTCAAAGCTTTGGCGCTGGGGCGATGACCAATTCCATTGGTGAGATTGGTGATGCCGGTTGCATCCTGGCTATTGGCACTAATACCACATCAGCTCATCCGGTGATTGGGCTAGAGGTAAAGAAGGCAGTGCGCAACGGGGCAAAGCTCATTGTGGCTAACCCTCGTCAGATTGAGCTGGTTCGTGTTGCTGACTTATGGTTACAGCATATGCCGGGCACCGATGTTGCCTTACTCATGGGGATGATGCGGGTTATTGTGGACGAGGGGTTACTCGACGCAGCATTTATCAAGGAGCGGTGCGAGAATTTTGATGCCTTTAAAGAGTCGCTTAAAAACTTTGACCTGGATACTGTAGAAGGCATTACCGG
>CAYQQD010000077.1:0-4683 GCA_964419575.1 uncultured Dehalococcoidales bacterium
TCTGGGAACCCGCCAGTCGGAGTACAGAACTCGGCTTACAGGTTTACTTGACCTCTCTTTTAAAGTAAAAGCCCACCCAAACGATAAATAAAACGGCAAACATAGCTAAGACAGCTGCTGGAATTGTTGCCCTTTCACCAAGGAAAGCCAGCGCAATCACGCTAGCCAGCCCGGTATTCTTTCTGGTGCCCATTACTATCCAGCTGATTCTGGTCGATTGGCCTATATTTAACCTCCTAGCGGCGAAGTCAATGGCATGCCCTAGCCCGAAGGTCAAAGCGATGGCTATTATGATAACCCCAAACAAAGCCTCAGGTTGTTCTAAGAAAACCTGGCGGTTTAAGCCGATGATGATGTAGATGGTGATGAAAAAAATCCAGTTTAGTGCTGGGTCTCGCCACTTAATTACGTTCTGAGCTACGCCTCTGGAGAGCAATACCCGGGATATAGCTAGCGGAATTACTACTAACTGCACCAAGATAAGTAGCAGCCTGGCTGGATTAACGAAATCAGCGCTGAGTAGTAGTACCATTATTGCTGGTGTCAGCCCCAGTGCCACTAGATATAACCCAGTGGTGCCAAATAGTGGGAAAACGGTGTCTCCTCCCAGCATATAGCTGAAGGGCGTTGCTGAAATCGCCGGTGGCATAGCCGCCAGGGTTACAAATCCAGCCCATATTTGGTTGTCATTTATCAGCCACCTTGCCATGAGCAGCATTATGCCTCCCATGATAACGTAGTTAAGCAGCAGTGAAATAAGTACCGGGCGTGGCGAGCTTTTTATTGAGGCAAGGTCGCGGTTGGTTATGCTAACGGTGGATAAGGTCATAGCCACCGCCAGTGCTGGCAATAGTAGCGGCTCTATCCAAACAGCTCCCTGACCGGCAGCCAGAGCCAGAACAACTGCCAGAACAAATATGAAATCACGGTTTTTGAATAGCCTACTGACGATAATAAATATTCCTTAAGATAATTCTTCTATTTAGTTCGCCTGATTGTAGCTGAATTATGCCGGCCGGGCAAATAATTTTTTCCACCCCGCTTGAGGTCAGGGAAAGGAAGCAAAATTTAGTAACTAAGGGTTATGACGAATAATTAGGGTTGAAACTACAACGCCAACAACTGTCAGTGGGCTTGCCAGCCACACCGGTTGGGGCTATAGTAGATGATGATGGAGCCCCTTAACCCTATAGCTCGCGACTTCATCCTTTTCTGTATTCACCGCCAAGGGAAGGAATGGCCGGCACTCTATGACGAGATGTGTTGGGTAGCTGGACACCGACTGTTCCGAGGGTTTGGCTATGCTGAGTTAAGAAAGCTTGGACTCTCTTTCGCTCTCACCAATATAGAAGATACTATCAGGATGGTGGAGAGTGTCATCTCTGAGGAGGAGAAGGTTCGTAGCGGTAAAGCTACAAATACTACCTCCTAGTCTAAGTTAGACTACCCCGCCATATTTGCCTCAATAGGTTTTGTTACCACGGTAACGGCAGTGTTAACATCCTGTGTTAGCTTAAGGATGGCTCAGGGCTAGTGACTATCTCAAGAGCAGTAAATAACGAGCCGCTTTTTCCCAGTCGCTAGTAACCAATTGACGTATTTCCCGTTATATAGTAGTGGGATAGATTTAAACAGGAGGTTAAAAATGAGAACTAAAAGAGCGAGCAGAATTGCGGTAGCTGTAGTAACGGTCTTGTTTCTGGTGCTTACTATCGGTTGTGTGCCTACTCCAGGAGAGACTCCTTCTGCGCCAACACCTGCCCCGGAGGCGGTTACCCCTCCACCTCCTCCCGAGGGGATAACACCCGCTCCTCCGCCTTCTCCAGAGGCGGTTACCCCTCCACCTACCCTTGAGCCGACACCTCGCCCGACGCCTGAGGCAAATTTTAGATTGCTTATAAGTGATGACGTAAATGCTATCGGGGACTTTGAAAGTCTCGTGGTAACCATTACCAGTATCGGGGTGCATAAGGCAGGGGAAGGCGGTGGATGGCTTGAGTTTCCACCAGATACAGAAGAATTAGACTTGGTGCCCCTCCAAGAGGAAAACGCTGAGGAAATTTGGAGCGGTGACCTTCCCGATGGGGAATATACCATGGTCTTTATTTATGTCAGCGCTATCAACGGCACATTAAATAACGGTGGCTCCACCGAGGTAAAACTCCCTAGTGAGAAGCTCCATATTAACACCCACTTCAGCATACCCGAAGACTCGCCAGTAAGTTTCGTTTTTGACCTCTCGGTGGTGGCTGCTGGCAATGAGCAAAGCGGTATCAAATACATCCTCAAGCCGGTAGTCAGCGAGAGTGGTCCAGATCAGGAATTTACCGAGGTGAGCCCACCGGAGGAAGAGTCACCCGAGGGGAACCTAGACCTCGAACTTCAAGGAGACGTCGCTCCAGGCGAGACGGTTACCCTGCTGGTGACCTTTGAGGACGAGCCGGTAGCCGGGGCTGAGGTTGAGGTCAATGGTGAAGAAATAGGCACCACTGGAGATAATGGCACAATTAGCTTTACTATCCCCGAAGATGCTGAAGAGCTGGAGATAGAGGTCAAACTTGGCGAACTGGAGGGGGAGCTGGAGCTTGACTTTTCAGAAGCCTAATAAGGCTGAGCCTACGCGGTGGCAACGAAGCCGAAGTGGTAGTAAACTTTGAGATAGTGTAAGAATGGTAATAGTACTTTTGGGGGATTTCCTCACCATTGGCGACTAATGTATAGGCGGGAAGTAAAAAATATGGTATTTTCTTAAATTTTGCTATTAACTTGACTTTTTTCGGCTAAGTTATTATACTTAAATCAAAAATAACAAGGGGAGGTGGTGAAAAGGAATGAAAAGGGTATTGCTTGCAGCTTTAGTCATTGTCGCCTTGCTGCTGAGTTTAGCGGGGACAGTAGCCGCTGCCCCTCCAGCAGACAATCCAGGTAAGGGCCCCCCTGATTTTGACAAGGTTGTCTTCGTCCACTATCCCAAAGGCCAAGCACCTGGCAACGCTTGGGGCCTGGCACGTAGAGTTCCTAAGGAGGGTGAATACAAGTACACTGGATATCATTGGGCAGATACAAGTATTCCGGTGCCCTATCTTGTTAACCTTGGTGATATGCCTGACACATTCTTAGGCGGTGTTGAGGCAGCGTTCCAGACCTGGGAAGCTGACCCGCTTTCCTACATGGACTTCGAGTGCGACGGAACTACGAGCATAGGTATAAGTAGCTTAGCTAACAAGATGGATGGCTCTAATGTCGTTGGTTTTGCCAACATCAGCGCTAAGTATCCGAAGGCTATAGCGGTTACTATCTTCTGGTACAATGTGGCCACCAAACACGTGGTCGAAGTTGATGTCGCTATGAACAGCGATTCCTCTTTCAAGTGGTGGCAAAACGACGCTGGAGAGAGCTGGACTGAAGGCACCTCTAGTGCTTATGACGTTGACGTTCAGAATATAATGACCCATGAAGCCGGGCACTGGTTAGTCCTAGGTGACCTTTATGCTAGTTATAATAGTGAAAAGACCATGTATGGTTATGCCAGTGAGCTTGAGTTGAAGAAGCGGAGCCTGGATAGTGGCGATATAGCTGGCATCCGAAAGATTTACCCGGGCAGCACGAAGCCATAAAATGAATGGGCCAGAAATAACCAAAGAGGGGGCTGGCATATGCCAGCCCCCTCTTTTTTAATCTCTTGTGAGAGACTATGGATAGAGAAAGATTCGAGTGGTTGGTGGCAAGGGCGGTTGAGAGTTTACCCGAGGAGTTTCGGACTAAACTAGAAAACGTTGACGTGGTGGTTGAGGCTTTGCCGACTAAAAGTCAACTGGCTAAAGCGGGGTTGAGGCGGGGTCAAACCCTTCTTGGTCTTTACCAGGGTGTGCCACTGACCAAGCGGGGCAGGCACTATGGACTGGTGGCACCGGACAAAATAACTATATTTCAGAAGCCGATTGAGGCTAAATGCAGATTTGAAGCTGAGATTATTGCCGAGATACAGAGGGTAGTTCGGCATGAGATAGCCCATCACTTTGGTAGTGATGATGCTAGACTGAGGCAGCTTGAAAAGGGTGAAGATTGACCTTTGGAATCTGAGCCAGAGGCTTGACCATGTAGTCGCCCTGGGAGCTGTAGCCAAACTCGGTGCGGTAGTATTCCTTGGCGCCAACCCCGCTCAAGATTACCATCCATCGGGCTTGAAACATATTGGCAGCAATTGACTCGGCTTCTCTCAGTAATGCCTTGCCTAAACCCTTGTGCTGGGCTGCGTCTGGGTGGCGCTGGCTGAGACAGACCTCGGGACCATATATGTGCAGTTCCCTTATTACAGCCAGATTGCCATCAGTCTCTAGCCCGGCTATGGGGTGGGATTGAATCCTCATCCGCAGTAAACCAAACAGCGTTTCGTTTTCGTCCTCAAAGGATAGGAAAATCTCTTTACCACCTGAAGCTTCGTAGTCCATTCTTACCAACCGGGGTTCGCCTATTTCCCAGCCAGTTTGTACCCGGTGACCATACTCCCGACACCTGATGCACCTGCATTCTCTACCTTGCTGCTTCATGCGCTGTTTGGCTATATCACGGAGCGAGTCCTTTAAGCCACCGACGATAAACTTGGCTGGAATGTCGCGTAGCACCCGTGAGATTCTGACATACTTGGGCACAATAGACTTAATCTCAGCAATCAGGTTAATC
>CAYQQD010000078.1:0-4532 GCA_964419575.1 uncultured Dehalococcoidales bacterium
CGCTTAATTCCAGTACCATTAGGCCTTCTTCATCCGGAGTGACCGAAGCCTTTAAGATGTTAAAGTCAAGGTTATAGTCTCTAACCAGCCGGCTGACTATGGGGCGCTCTACCAGCCGCTTGGGAAAATGCAGTACGATTCTTTTAGAAACCGCCATTTTACTCCTCTATCGGGCGCTCCTTAAGTGGCTTAAAGGTTATGCCTGATTCTACCCCAGGCAGGGGCGCTACCGGTTCAGTTAATAAGAATCTCCCGCTTAATATCCACTCCTTTAGAATGGTGGCAATTTCTACTGCCCGTGAGTAGCTAGATAGGGAAGCAGTAGGCAACTCCTTACCCTGGATTATTATTTTCCCGCTCTTTAATTGGGCATAACTGACCTCCCCCAGGATATCGGGCTTCATTTTAGGATATGCCTCTGAGTAATCTACCACCGGGGCAAAAATTTCATCATCACTTACTACGGTATAACGTAGAATTTCCTCAGAGAGTATCGGGATGGGGACACCAATGCCCACGGTTATGGTGCAGCCATAGCCGAGCATGCTGGTACCTATTAGCCATCTAGGGCTCATCTGCTTCAAATCACCGATTACGGCAAGGGTGCCAGCCCCTCTTCTAGGCATGCCTTTTTCAGTGCGGAGGACATTGGGGTTATGCTGGGTGCCGTGCCAGGCAACGAAGCCAGTGCCACCGCCCAGAAATATCTTGGTGCCAATGCCAATGGTCTTATAGTATGGGTCGTTTAGTAGCGGCGAGAGCTGTCCAGCACTACAATAGTTAGCATTGCCCATGTTGGGTTTTAATACCCCCATATAGGTGTAAATTGTCCTATCAGATAGATTCACCGCCACATTATAATTCTGGTAGGCATTCCTGATGTTGAACAGCACTGCCTCATTAAGGTCTTTTATATTTATCCAGGTCTCAAGCCTTTTCCTGGGGTAGCAATCCGTGCCGTAGGCAGTAGCTGCCAATCTGATATCCTTTCCGGCTACTAGCTCTTCAATTACATGCCCACCGCCATAATTAAATTCACCGGGGTAGATTCTGTTCCTGGGGTCATCATCGGGGAGGGCATTAGCCCCGATATATAAGTCTACTGCAGCAAACCCGGTATAGGCTGGGACATCGTTAAGATATGCCCTGCCACCGCCTAGCTTTATTCTTGGCTTAGAGTGCCCGATATTAAAATAGGCACCGGATGAGCACATGGGACCGAAAGTGCCGGTAGTAACTACATCTACCGCCTCAGCCGCTTTCTTAATGCCCTTCTCTTTAGCAATGCCTATTATTTCTTCAGCAGTAACTACTACTGCTTTGCCCTCTCGTATCTTCTCGTTTATTTCCTCAATTGTTTTTGCCATATCTTCAAGATGATAATATTAAAACCGTGGCGTGTCAATTTCTGCCCTAAAGACAGTGTACAATCGGTTATTGCTTAGCTACTAGCTTTCTAAAGGCACTACCAAATGCGAAACAAAGGCCACCGGCAAAGCACCAAATAGCTACGGTTGCAAAGCGGGCTAAACCGGGTGGCAGAATTGAGTACAAACAAATAGTAGCCAAGACAAGACTCACAATAAAAAGAGTGTGGCTAATAATCCATGCCCCTCTAGGTAGTATTTTTAGAACTTTCATGATGCCCTCCTTAACCTTTCTCCGGCTGACCTAATTTACCACGTGTCTAATCTTAGTTTCGAGCTGGCTTGCCCACCGGCATAATGTATAGCGGCTTGTATTGCTTACCCAGCCGTAAAACCTCTCTAACCTGCTCATCATAGAAGGCACCGATGGCTACGGTAGCCAGACCGAGGGCGGTAGCCTGGAGGTAAATATTCTGCCCGGCGTGACCTACTTCTATATGCACATACCTTTCCCCACGGCTACCATAATGTCGGGTCGTCCGCTCATATAGGGCACAGATGATTATATCTACCGGGGCATGGTATATCATTTCCTCATCTAATGCTGCTCTGGCTAGGTCTAATCGGACGTCCCCTTGGTGATGCAGAGTCAGGGAGTGGTGAGCTATATCGTAGTGATATATGCCTTCACTTATTTGTTCAATACTATTCCGACCACAAACAACAAAAATCTCTAGGGGATAGGTAGCACCAGCACTGGGAACCGCCCTTAACCTCGATGAAGTATCGGTGATGCCCTGGGTAGCCCACAGTATCTGGGATAGTTGAGACTGTGAAATAGGCTCTGGGGTGAAGTCTCTTATCGACCTTCTCTGGGCAATAGCCTCTTCCAGCGAAATGCTGCCTTTTCGGTTTGGTGGGGGCAGATGAATTTGGCTGAGATTATTTATCTCCCTCACCCCCTTTAGGTTTTTATTAAGTAACCCTATCCCTTTATCCCCTTCCCCTTGATAAGGGGAAGGGGAATATAATTTTTGAAGGGGCTTCGCCCCTTAAACCCCTACTGATTACCAACCCTATTGCTAATTGTGTACTTCTTGAAAAGAAAGGGGGAAAGGGTGTTAAAAAGAGGGGCTCCGCCCCTCTTAAACTCCCCTCGATAAACAACCTTTTTATCTTTGCTGATTACCGCCCGTAGCTACTTAGCTTTATTCCATAAGCCCAGGCTAAGGTATTTCCATCCTCCATCAGCCAACACAGCTACTATATTGCCCTCGTCCATTTCACTGGCAACCTTCACTGCTTGATGGACTACGGCTCCTGAGGATAACCCGGCAAAAATCCCTTCCTTATCCAGCAGCTGTCTGGTGGCTCCAGCTGCCTGCTGGCTGGTAACAAAAGCTCTCTCGCTAATAAGGCTCAAATCCAGGAAAGGTGGGATCTCTTTAAGTTCTTCGAGGCACTTTAAACCTTGGATGGCATCACCAGGGGGCGGTTCAACACCAATCACCTTGATACCGGGATACTTCTCCCTTAGTCGTCGGCTAACGCCAACTATAGTCCCGCCGGTGCCAATGCCGGCAATAAAGACATCAATTCGGTCGTAGGGGAAGTCCTTTATTATTTCAACACCGGTAGTCTCATAGTGAGCCAGGGGATTAGCTGGATTAGCGAACTGGTCAGGCATATAGTATTTTTTATCTTGGGCAGCTAGTTCCCTGGCAGTATTAATAGCCCCACCCATCCCGTAAGCGCCTTTGGTAAGAATAAGCTCAGCACCAAAGATTCTAAGTAATTGCTGTCTCTCCAGGCTCATACTGTCGGGCATAACAATACTAACCTTGTATCCTTTCCTATACCCTAAGCAGGCTAGAGCTATCCCGGTATTGCCACTAGTGGCTTCGATGATAGTCTTGTCCTTGGTTAGTTCTCTACTCTGTTCCGCCTTTTCTATCATATATTTTGCTATCCGGTCTTTGATACTGGCACTTCCTCCCAGGTTCTGCCCTTCCAGCTTAGCCAGAATTTTAGCCTTTTTATTCGGGCTCATCTGAGCCATCTCTACTAATGGAGTATGCCCTATGGCATCAATAGCGTTTTTGAAATACATTTTTCACCCCTTAATTACACCTATAGGAGTTGCCCTGGCTACCTTACGGGACAGACCTGCCTTATGGGTTACCTCAACCACCTCAGTTACATCCTTGTAGGCTTCCGAGGCTTCCTCAGCCAGTGAACCCATACTTCCTGCCTTAACCGTAATCCCCTTGGCAGCCAATGCTTTGATAACATCAGACCCTCTAAGGCTGCGCTTGGCTGCAGCCCGACTCTGTACCCTGCCAGCGCCGTGGCAGGTGGAGCCAAAAGACTCCTTCATTGCCGTCTCTGTGCCCAGGGCTACATAGGAACAGCGCCCCATATCCCCGGGAATGAGAACCGGCTGACCTATATCTCGGTAAACATCCGGGACATCAGGGTGTCCGGCGGGGAAAGCCCTAGTAGCCCCCTTACGGTGAACGCAAAGCTTCTGCATCTTACCATCAACAGGGTATTCCTCTATCTTAGCGATGTTATGGCATACGTCATAAATCTGCTCCAGTCCCAGTTCCTCCCGGCTTTTACCGAAGACCTTAATCAGAGACTCTCTAGCCCAGTGAGTGATACACTGCCGGTTAGTCCAGGCATAGTTAGCAGCGCAAGCCATAGCCTGGAGGTAGTCCTGTCCCTCGGGCGAGTTTACCGGGGCACAAGCCAGCTGGCGGTCAGGCAGGTTGATGCCATATTTCTTAACTGCTTCACCTAGTAATCTTACATAGTCACTACAAACCTCGTGTCCAAAGCCTCGGGAACCAGTGTGAATCAAGATAAGCACCTGACCAACATCACTGATACCCATAGCCCTGGCTGCATCCCGGTCATAGATTTCATCTACTACTTCCACCTCTAGAAAGTGATTACCAGAGCCCAATGTCCCCAGTTGTGGGATGCCTCGCTTTTTAGCTTTGCTACTTACCTTACCCGGGTTAGCCCCTTTGAGACAGCCTGACTCTTCAGTAGCTACAATATCCTCAGCTTCACCAAAACCCTTTTCTAATGCCCACCAACTACCTTTTATCAGGACTTCATTCAGTTCCTTTTCACTCACTCTTATCTTACCTTCGGAAC
>CAYQQD010000079.1:0-4493 GCA_964419575.1 uncultured Dehalococcoidales bacterium
GTGTGTAGTATCCCGAAGAACGAATCCTTCATTCCACTGAATGGGAAGAATGCCATAGGGGCTACTATGCCAACATTTATGCCCACATTACCGCTGGTAACCCGGTATTGAAATTCTCGAGCATTCTTACCGCTTGAGGTAAAGATGGCATTACCATTACCAAATGGGTTGGCATTAGCCAGCTCTATGGCTTCATCCAGGTCTTTCACCCGCATAATACTCATTACCGGTCCGAAGATTTCCTCACTACCTATTTTCATATCGGGGGTAACATTCTCAAAGATAGTCGGACCGAGGAAGCAAGTGTCAGGATAGCCACCAGTAACCTTAAACTTTCTACCATCAAGCCTGAGTTTTGCCCCCTCCTCTATCCCGCTTTCTATATATCTTACTACCTTCGCCTTCTTCTCCTTATCCCGTAGCGGCCCCATCTGGACCGATTCATCAAGTCCATAACCAATGATTATCTTGGATGCGACATCAACAACGGCATCGATAAAGCTGTTATAGAACCCATCATCTTCACCAACAATTACCAGATTGGCGCCTGACAAGCACCGCTGACCGGTGTTACCAAAAAACGACGTCATCATGGCTGGTATGGTGGCTCTTACATCACAATCTGGCATCACAACCATAAAATTCTTGGCACCACCCTGAGCAATAACCCTCTTCCCAGTCTCGCCACACCGCTTGTAAATGACATCTCTGGCGGTTGGTGTGGAACCAACGAAGGCTATCCCCCGAATGTCGGGATGGTCTAACATCCCATCTACCACCGTCCTTCCGCCGTTGACCACGTTCCACACCCCGGGCGGAAAACCAGCTTCTTCTACCAGCTCAGCAAGCCTCATCTGACTGAGGGGCACTTCGCTCGATGGTTTGATAACGATGCAGTTTCCAGTAGCCACAGCATAGGGTGCCGACCAGAGCGGGATCATCCACGGGAAGTTAAACGGAGCTATTATCCCGAAAACCCCTAACGGCTGACGAATGACATATTCATCTATGCCGGTGGCAATATCCTCCAGATTGTACCCCATCATCAAGGTGGGAATCCCGCAGGCAACCTCTACATTCTCAATCCCCCGCCGTGTCTCCCCCCGGGATTCATCTATCGTCTTTCCATGCTCCTGTGTCTGAATTCGGCTGACCTCCTCAAAATGCTCCTCCGTTAACTCCTTCAACCTAAAGAGACATCTCGACCTAGCAAGTGGGGTCGTCCGTCTCCAATCAGGAAAAGCCGCCTTAGCTGCCTCTACCGCCGCATCTATCTCTTCCTTGGTTGAAATCGGGACTTTGGCAATCGTCTGGCATGTAGCTGGATTGACCACGTCTCTAATTTCACCCTTAGATTCAACCCACTCCCCATTAATATAGTTTTTAACCAGTGGCACCCCCGTTATCGGTTCTTCTAAAATCATCCAGCATTACCTCCTTTTATTGGGAGTAAGCTAGCTTATAAAGCTCTATTATCTCTTCCTTTGTTGCCTGTCGTGGATTATTGGCCGGGCTACCGCTAGCAATAGCATCCTCGGCCATCTGAGGAGCTAATTTATCCAGCTTTTCTTTATCCACGCCCAGCTCTGGTAAAGAAGGTATTTTGATATCCTTGACTAGTCTCTTTACCGACTTAGCGGCTAAATCAGCGGCTTCGAGAGTAGTCAGGTGTTCCACATTCTCCCCCATCGCTTTGGCAATACGGGCATATCTAGCCGGATTGCCAATCAAACTGAACTCGGTAACCACACCTAAGAGAACGGCATTGGAAACCCCATGAGCAACATGGAAATAGGCCCCTATTGGTCGGGACATCCCATGAACCAAAGCCACTGAGGAGTTGCTAAAAGCGATGCCCGCCTGGAGCGCTCCGAGCATGGTTTTTTCTCTCGCCTCTATGTTATTTCCGTTAGACCAAGCCTGTCTCAAATTACCCGAGATGAGTTCAATAGCCGAGAGACAGAAAATATCACTCATCGGCTGCGCCTTCACCGAAACATAGGCTTCGATAGCATGGGTAAGGGCATCAATTCCGGTGGCTGCGGTTAAGCCACGGGGCATTGACAGTGTTAACAGTGGGTCAACGATAGCCTCTTGAGGTATTAGAAATGGGCTACCAATAAGCATTTTGACATCTCTTTTGGTATCAGTAATTATAGTAAACTGAGTGACTTCGCTGCCGGTACCAGCAGTGGTCGGGACAGCTATGAGGGGGGCACCTCCTTTAGGAATCTTACCCAGCCCTATGTAATCTTCGATGGCACCGGCATTATTGACCATAACTGCGATTGCCTTGGCAGTATCAATGGCACTGCCACCACCCACAGCTAACAAAAAATCACACCCGTTCTCTTTGTAGGTCTTAAGACCCTCTTGGACGAATTCCACCGTTGGCTCAGTGAAGACGCCGGAATATATAGCGAATTGGACCTTAGCCTGGGAGAGGGTGCGTTTGATATTATCTAGTATTCCCAGATTGATTAGTACCTCGTCAGTTACAATTAAGCCCTTGTCAACGCCGAGTTTCCGACTTTCTTCCCCGACCCGTTCTGAAGCCCCTGACCCAAAAATCAGCACCGGAGGGATATGAAATGGTTTTGCCGGTAACATAGCCGCCTCCCTTTTCACTCAATCTCAATCCCCATACTTCGAGCTGTGCCCTCGATAATCCGCTCTGCCCCCTCAATGCTAGTAGCATTTAGGTCCTTAGCCTTAAGCTCAGCTATTTCACGAAGCTTATCTCGGGACAGCTTGCCTATTTTTCCTCGACCAGCATCACCAGAACCCTTTTCCACACCTAATGCCCTCTTTAGCAAATCAGAAGTGGGTGGGGTTTTAGTAATAAAAGTAAACGACCTATCCTCAAAGACGGTTATTTCAACTGGAATAATAGACCCAGCCTGGGAAGAAGTACGCTCGTTATACTCCTTACAAAAGGCCATAATATTAATCCCGTGCTGACCTAAGGCTGGACCTACCGGGGGCGCTGGATTTGCCTTCCCGGCTGGAATTTGCAATTTAATCACTGCTTTTATCTTTTTCGCCACTAGTGTCTCCTTAAAGAGCTCAAAGCTTCTCCACCTGCAGGAAGTCAAGTTCCACCGGTGTTTCACGCCCAAAAAGGGACAAGAGCACCTTAACTTTACCCTTCTCCGAATTGATGCTGTCTACTACCCCGATAAAATCAATAAATGGACCGTCAACCACACGAACACTCTGCCCCTCCCGAAAGCCAATTTTAAGCTTTGGCGCTTCAGCTTCCATCTGCCTTAAAATCCGACTAACTTCCTCTTCCCGCAATGGGACAGGTTTATTGCCACTACCAACAAAACCGGTGACACCCGGGGTATTACGCACTATTTTCCAGCTCTGGTCACTCAATTTCATCTGAACCAGGACATAACCGGGCAATATCTTCTTGGTTACCGTCCGCCTCTGGCCACCTCTAACCTCAATCTCATCCTCAGTAGGTACAATTACCCGAGCGACCTCGCCTTCAGAATCCATATGCTTAATACGTTGCTCTAAATTCCTTTTGACTCGTTCTTCATACCCTGAATAGGTATGAATTACAAACCATGATTTTGGCTCCTCCATGAATAACCCCCACTTAGGTAAAGATTTTTTGGGAAAGCACGATTTCTGCCTTGAGCGATAGTGCTTCAGCTCAACTTGGAGTTAGTAAGCTTCTATCTACCAAAGAAGAATTTACCGGCAAATCCAGCAAAACCAATATCAAGGCCTCCTAGGGCTAGACCAGCGATGACGGAAACAATCAGTACTAGAAGTGTCAAATAGGCTGCCTCTCGCCGGGAAAGCCAGACCACCTTCTTTAACTCAGCTATAACCTCGCCGAAGATTTTAAACCTTGAGCCGCCTCGCTTGGTAGTACGATATGTCATATAAGGAATCTCACATACCTACAATCGTTGCCCTATTTTACTTCTCTGTGGAGTGTATAAGTGCGACAACGGGGGCAGTATTTTCTAAGCTCTAATCGTTGGGGGTCATTTTTTTTATTCTTAGTCGTAGTATATGTCCTCTCCTTGCACTCGGTACAAGCAAGATAAATAATATCTCTGGCTTCAGCTTTCTTAGGCATGTCTACTCTATGATGCGGCTAAAAGTGCCAGCACCGACTGTTTTACCCCCCTCCCTAATAGCAAATCGCAAACCCTTCTCCAAGGCTACAGGATAAATAAGTTTTATCTTCATGGTTATATTATCGCCAGGCATAACCATCTCCACCCCCTCTGGCAGCGCAATCTCACCGGTAACATCGGTAGTTCTAATATAAAATTGGGGTTTATAGCCAGTAAAGAATGGGGTGTGCCTGCCCCCCTCTTCCTTGCTCAATACATACACCTGAGCCTCAGCCTGGGTATGTGGCTTTATCGAACCAGGAGCAGCTAATACCTGTCCTCTTTCTACCTCGGTTCGGTCTATGCCCCGTAGCAAGCAGCCAACAGCATCACCCGGCTCAGCATAATCTA
>CAYQQD010000080.1:0-4212 GCA_964419575.1 uncultured Dehalococcoidales bacterium
AATGATTGCCCCGCTTTTGCCACCACTTTTTCTGATTAGCCGAATGTTCTCAATTTGGATGCCCCGGTCTATTGCTTTACACATATCATATATCGTCAAGGCAGCAACCGCAGTAGCCGTCAGCGCCTCCATCTCAACCCCCGTCTTACCTGTGCTCTTTACCACAGTGGTAATCTCCACGGTGCTATTGGCCTCATCCAGGCTGAACTCAATCTTAATGTCCCCAATAAGGACTGGATGGCACAAGGGTATTATATGCGGTGTTTGCTTGGCTGCCATAATACCAGCCAACCGGGCTACAGCTAAAACGTCCCCCTTCTCTATCTTGCCCCTCTTCAACCGTTCAAGGGTAGAAGCCTTCATCCTGACCCGGCACTTGACTACTGCCTCACGCTGGGTATCAGGCTTCCCGGTAACATCTACCATCTGAGGTAGACCTGAGGCATCTATATGCGTCAGCTCTTCCACAATTAACCCCCTACCTGAGTCATTGGTCGGTCCTTAGGCACATAGCCCTCTGCCAGGTGATGACGCAATGGCTTATCAGCCACCGCCGCTTCAATCAGTTGTTTCAGCCCGGCTGAAGATATACCGCTACGCAGGGGCTGCTTCAGGTCAACTTCATCACCAGCCAATAAACAGGGTCGTAGCCTACCATCGGCGGTAAGCCGTAGCCGATTACAATGAAAGCAGAAGTGCTCACTAACCGGGGTGATAAAGCCAATAGTGCCCCTGGCGTGAGGAAAACGGAAATACTTGGCCGGTCCATTACCAACACTGGGCAGGCAAGGCTCTAATTTACCCAATAGTTCAAGGCGCTTTCTCATATCGCTGACTGAGACAAAATATGAGGCCGAGCTGCTAATAGGCATAAACTCAATAAACCGCACATGCCACTCCTCATTGATAGTCTTGGCTGCGAAATCAAGAAGCTCATCGTCATTAATGCCAGACATAACCACCATATTAAGCTTGACCGGATTAAGTCCGACCGACCTAGCAGCCTCAATACCTTCCAGCACATCGTCAAGATTAAGGCTACCCCGGGTAATGAACCTAAATTTGCCTGACTTAAGGGTATCTAGGCTTATATTAACTCGTTTTAGGCCAGCTTGCTTCAGTTCAGCGGCATAACGACTGAGCAAGGTGGCGTTTGTAGTCAATGAAATATCATTTATGGCATCTATTTGGGTCAACATTTGTAACAGCTCAGTCAGCCCTGACCTCACCAGGGGCTCGCCGCCGGTGAGCCGCACCTTATTTATACCCAGCTCGGCGGCTGCCCGAGCTACGGTATAGATTTCCTCATAGGTAAGAATATCACTGTGAGACATCAGCGGCACGCCCCCGGCTGGCATACAATAGATACAGCGCAGATTGCAGCGGTCGGTTACCGAGATGCGCAGATAGTTTATCGGGCGCTGGAAGGAATCACAAAGTCCGGTCATAGCCTAACCTCTTCAGTACTTGAGGCACCTTTCTAGCTGCCTGCCCCCGATGGCTAACCTGGTTTTTGATTCCCAGAGGTAATTCAGCCATTGTCTTACCTAACTCAGGGAGGTAGAAGATTGGATCATAACCAAAACCTTGCTCTCCCCTGGGCTCAAAGGTTATAATACCGCGGCACTCCCCGGAGCAAAACTCAACCTTGCCTTCGGGGGTAGCGATAGCAATGACACACCGGAAACGGGCAGAGCGCCTCTCCCACGGCACTGCCTCAAGCTTTGCCAATAAGTAACTAATTCTATCCCTGTCTGAAGCCTTTTCACCGGCATAGCGAGCCGATAGCCGACCGGGTTCACCACCTAAAACATCAACCTCCAGCCCGGAATCATCAGCCAAAGCCAATAGCTGGCTCTTGACAGCCGAAGCCATTGCCTTCAATCTGGCATTCTCCTCCAAGCTCTCGCCTACCTCATCAATAATAGTTGTCATGCCTACTTCAGCCGAGGTAACCAGCTCAAAGGAAAGGTTTCGCAGTAAATCCCGATATTCACGTACCTTAGCTTCATTGTTTGTTGCCAGGAGCAGCTTGTAATGCAATTGGACTCCAGGATAGGTAGTCGTTTCAGGGTTTACCAATAAACTCGTCGAGAGCCAAGGCAGCCATAGTCATGGTCTTGAGTGTACCCCTCGAGCCCAGCTCCATAGCTACCTTAGATATAGCGATGTTGTTCGGGGCTTCCAAGATATTGACAAAGTCATACGGCCCCAGAAGGGCATACTGGGCTATTATCTTAACTCCCATAGCCTCGACCTCTTTATTCACCTCTCTGATTCTCCGTGGCTGTTGTTTTACCGTCTTCCTGCCTTCATCAGTTAAGGTAGTCAGCATAACATAAATCGCCATTTCCCTTACCTCCACTTAAATTTATAAGATATTGGGGGTGAACCTACTAAACTCCCCCGATTTGAATATTAGCGGCATCTCCCAAATGATAGCTCCCGCCATCTATTTAATCAAGGGCTATAAACCTCCCCTTTAATTTTTTCGCCACCTCAGGCATGGTGGTGTATTCCATTTCCTCCAGTGGCAAGCGGTGTGGCTCAAAAGGACCGTGACGACGCATAATATTAGCCATCTCATTAGCCTGGTGGCGGGCTAGGTCGAATGACTTGTCAGCGAACATATCACGAGGACCCACTAACATACCTGCGGAGAGCTGAAAACCGACTGCCACCACCCGGGGGGGCCCGTCAAAGCGGGTCGGGGTGCTATCAGGAATAGATACCGGCATAAGCGGCCCCTGATGGGAACCTCGCATCCACCCCTCAACCAAGATAGGAGCGGTAAATGGCTCCAGAACTTCTCCCACCGCCGGAAATTGACCCTGAGAGCGGACAATACACACCGGGTCATCCTTACCTACATACCGTCCGGCAATTAGGGACAGGCGCTGGGTAGAAGACACCGCAGCTATCTCCCCGGTCTCCCGATGGTAGACGGCTCTTACCGCATAGCGTGATGGTGCGCCGATAAAAACCAACATATCATAAATCTCTTCCGGGGCATTGAAGGTTATCTTCTTGTGTTCCTTGACATCATGCACCTCAAAGGCAAAGCCACTGTGCATATTGGGGGCAATAACCAGCCCGATGGTATTAAATGGGTCGGCAAATATTTTATATAGCGGCATGTTCCACGCCCCAGCCGAGGTCTTGTCAGCCATAAAGATTATAATAGTCTCGGCAGCCCGTTCCTCAAACTCCATCTCAGCCACCCCGGGACCTAAACCCTTTACTGTGCCGGTAAAGGCGTCCGACAGCAGATCCTGACCGGCACCGTGAAGCTTTAATTTTCTAGCCACCTCGGTGCAGTCAACAAAGGTGTCCCAAGCAAGCTTATGGATTCTTTCACTCTCCTCACCCTGCTGGTGGGTCATAATCAGTTGCAGGTCATCACCACACTTGGTTACATGATAGTCAACTAGTAGCCCCTCCTTCTTTGCCTTAGACAGGCACTCCCTAGCTCTGGCTAAGACATCAGGGTGAGAGTCAGAATGCCCGACATAACCGCCGATATCAGCTTTGATTACACTCAATGAGATAGTCATGCTTCCCTCCTTTGCCTAATATTCAATCCCCTTTCTCGCTTTTGTTCCTTCATTATAAGGATGCTTAATCTCCAGCATCTCAGTGACCAAGTCCGCCAATTGGACTAGCTTGGTGTCAGCCTTGCGACCGGTGAGGATAAGCTCCACATTCCGTGGCTTATCACTGATAAGCTTAATTACTTCGTCCAATTCGACCAGGTTCCAGGCTACCGCCAAATTAACTTCATCCAGCACCACTAGGTCATAGCTACCACTTAGTACCGCCTCACGGGCAGTAGCCAAAGCCTGCCTTGCCTGCTCTTTTTCCTCTGGCTTAATATTAGTCGGGTCAATGAACTGCTGGCTGCCAAACCTGGCTATTCTGACATTAGGTAACTGGGACAGGATTTTGTATTCCCCGTAGGGGTAATCACCCTTCATAAAGAAAACAATACATACCCTCAGACCATGCCCCAAGGCCCGGATTACTGCCCCCAGTGCGGCTGTGGTCTTGCCCTTACCATCGCCAGTGAAGACCTGAACCAAACCCCTGGAGAAGGGCCCTGACGATGGACTGCGCTGTGATAACTGTTCCGCCAATGAAAGCCTCTAACCAAATAGCTAAAGACGTAAGGGGGTAATGACAGTCTAACAACCCCACCCAGCCATGTCAAGAAAC
>CAYQQD010000081.1:0-4173 GCA_964419575.1 uncultured Dehalococcoidales bacterium
TTACTATCAATGAGACGCCGCTGCCACCACCTCCAGAGGCTAATATTGTTGGGCTGCTCTATGACCTGGGACCCGACGGGGCTAGCTTTGACCAGCCAATTACCATAAGCTGTAGCTATGACTATGAAATTCCCCCGGAGGTAGCTGAAGAAGACTTGGTTATAGCCTGCTACGATGAAGATGTTGGCGAATGGCTGGTGTTACCATCGGTGGTCGATATGGTGAATAGTGCTGTTACGACCCTTGTGGACCACCTTGGTACTTTTACTATCTTGGCTCCGGTACCCATAGTACCCATACCGGTGCCAGTACTGGCACCAGCTGCTTTTACCCCCAGTTCGCTGAGTATCTTCCCGCTTGAGGCTAATATTGGCGAAACGGTAAGGATAAGCGTTTTAGTGACTAATACGGGTGAGCAAGAAGCTAGCTATATCGTAACCCTTAAGATAAACGAGATGATAGAAGAAACAAGGGAAATAACCCTTGCTGGCGGTAGTGCAACGGTAACCTTTACCACAGCCAGGGATGAAGCCGGTACTTACTCTGTGGATGTTAATAGTCTTCACGGTTCGTTTATGGTCAAAGAAGTACCACAACCACCTGCGCCCCCCACCGGAGTTAAGTGGACTGTACTTGGACCAATTCTCGCTGTGGTAATATTTTTAGCCATTTTCTTACCGATTAGAGTAAGGCGAAGAAGGGCCTTCCGCTAGAATATTTAGTCAAGCTCTCCTTACATAACCAGCCATTTTGTTATTAACGAACACTTCCAGATGAGCTAAGGTAGTCCTCGCTGTCTCAGTGTCTATTGGCATTGGTTTAATTTTTGGATTCTTACCTGCCCGCCGTGCTGCCCGACTTAATCCCATTGAAGCTCTCAGGTATGAGTAGAATCCAATCCCCTGACTATGCGAATATCGCTAGATAAATTATGACTTTGCCCTTTGACCCCCATACATATCTTCTCGCCAGTCTGCGTTTCTGCTTCCATATTATAGCCAAACTCTAACTTATCCACTCTAGCGAAGAATTTAGGAGAGAAGTTCGATGAAGCGCTCCGGCGGTACCAAAAATCAGAGGAGGTGAAGGTCAATGAGAGGTTCAATAATTAAGCGGTATAAGCGCAGCTACAGCATAGTCCTCAACCTAGGCGTTGACCCAGCGACAGGCTGGCGCAAGCAACAGTGGGTTAGTGTAAAAGGTACCAGGAAAGATACTGAGAAGAGGCATTTGGTAGCGCATACCGGATTCGAACCGGTGATCTCCTCCTTGAGAGGGAGGTGTCCTAAACCCCTAGACGAATGCGCCACCTGATTTGCCATTCATTATAGCTTTAACCTAAGCTAAAAAGCAACCCAAACCTTACTTTTTGCTGTGTTTGAGCTTGCGGAGGAGGCACTAAACCTCTATAAGCGGATAAACGGGGACTGTGTTGTAGATTGAGGTGCGTATTGACAGAGACATTGGTTAGCAGTATAACAGAGACATCAGATACCGATGCCAGACATTGCCAAAAAGGTGATAGGAGTTTCAAATGAAAGGGACAAGTTTAACCCTAGCAGGCATCGTTTGTTTGGCGTTAATACTGGCAGCATTGCCTATTTGGTCTGGCTGCCGACAAAGTGAGCCCGTTTATCTCAAGCCTTCAGGAGAGCCTGTTAACCTAATCAATAATAGTGCAGCTCGTGACCATCCTTGGCAGGTAGTTTTAGACTTCCTTAAAAGAGACACAACCGACCAAGAATATTATACACCCAACAGAGGAAGTGCTTACTTTGCCGAGATGCTCCATAACAGGGCGGAATACTATGGCTTTAAGACGGCGTTTGTTGTTGTCGAGTTTGAGAATGGTGAAACCCATGCCCTGAATGCTTTCAACACAGTAGATTACGGCTTGGTTTACATAGACTGCACTGGGATAGGAGCTTGGGACAGGGCTGTTCCACCTGACATAGTGATTGAGCTTTTACCTGAATCCGAAGAGGGGCACAGCACAGAAGAATATCTTGAGTGTTTCCAAAGTTGTAGATGTATCACTGTCGAGTTCCCTTATCCTCCACACACCTCCTGGGATAAAGTAGCCTTTGTAAAGGAAGGAGAGAAACTCGGCTTTGTGGGCGCGGATTGTGTAACATTTAAAATTGCACCGTTTGACTACATCAGTTACCAGCTTGTTAAGAGTGACTACGAATCGAAGCTCGTGTCGTGGGATGACGTTCGTAAGATGGTCGTCTCTTATATAGAAAAATCTCAGGCTGGCAATTTCGATGTAGAGGAGTGCGAAGACATCCATATGGCTCAAAGAAGGCTAACGCTTGCCCATTTGGAGCGACTGGTACCGTGCTACCATTGGGAGGAATCCGATACCGTGGTTACGGCTATTACGGTATATTGGTAATGCGGTAACTAATTACGCCAGATAGCTTATTGAGTGACCCCCACGAACCCCATTGATGCCAGATAGATTACGGTGTAATATAACCGCATCTTAAATGCAAAAAGGGAGTGGGAATCGGGCTTGCTACTTTGGGCTGCTCCGTATAAAATGACCTCAAAACAACTATTGGTGAAGGAGCTGAAAGATGTTTGTGTTAGTCGTTAGATTCAGGACAGCAAGAGGCAAAGAGAAACGAGTGGAAGAGCTGTTTAAGAAAGCACGTGTGAATGTGCATAAAGAGGAAAAAAACCTTTTGATTTACGATTTGCACCACAAAATCGGCGATTCAGCCGAGATACTGCTCTATGAACGGTACAGAGATAGGAAGGATTGGGAGGTAACCCATAAGTCGAAACCATACATCAAGGAGTTGTTGGCGGAGTTACCGAAATACATAGAGGGCGATATCATACGCGAGGAGTACGAATTAGTCGAGTTTGATTAGGCCTAGGTACGTTATATAGGTTGTGTTTTGAGCTAGCGGAGGTAAAATAGAGAATAAATAGTTCGATGAAGGTGTGATATGACCTCGCTAACATTCTATGGTGGCATAGGTGAGATTGGCGGCAACAAGATATTGCTAAGGGATGAGGATACCTCTATCTTCCTAGACTTCGGCAAGAACTTTGAGCGGGAAAGGCAATTTTACGACGAGCCGTACCTAAGTCCACGGGAAGAAAAGCACCTCATTTACCTCGGGATATTACCCAAAATAAGGGGGCTATATAAAAAGGACGAGGATGAGCCCTCTATAGACGCCATAGTCCTCAGCCACCCCCACGCCGACCACTGGGACTACATTCGGTATGTGAAAGACTCGGTGCCTATATTTTGCGGTGAGACGGCAAAGACGATGATTGTCGCCAGAGAGTTAGCCAGCAGCGGGCGGCGTGCCGAGTATAGGATAGCCAGTCTCAGTCCAACCCAAGGCGAGCAGGTATGCAAAAAGTTCCAGACCTTCAGGACTGGAGACGTCTTAAAGATTGGCTCGATAAGACTGGAGCCAATCCATGTCGACCACTCGGTCCCCGGAGCCTACGGGTTTATCATCTACACATCAGATGGAGTAATTGCCTACACCGGGGATTTCAGGTTGCATGGACCCAAAGCAGCTATGAGTAGGGAGTTCATAGACAAGGCAAAGCAGGCTCACCCGGATGTATTGATTACCGAGGCAACGAATATTGTTGATGCCAAGATGGTCAGCGAGAGTGAGGTGGAGGAAAAAATAACAGGCATCGTATCAACTACCCAAAGGCTTGCCCTAGCCGGCTTCTACCTCAATGATATAGATAGGCTGAAGACATTCTGGCAAGCCGCCAAGACCAACGGTCGGCAATTGACCATATCCACCAAACAGGCGTGGCTGGTTCACCACCTCCGGGGTGACAAACACCTAAATCTGTTCGGGCTGGACGACCCCAACATCCGTATATTCCAGAGGGAAAAGAAGAGACAATATGAGTGGGAGAAAGCCCTCGAGCAGCACTACCCGGGCAAGATTGTTGATGCCAGCTATGTCAACACCCATCAAGACGAGCTACTTCTGGCGGCATCGTTTTTAGATATGAACGAGATGGTTGAGGTTCAACCTGGACCCGGGAGTGTCTATATCCTTTCACAGAGCGAACCAGTCAACGAGGAGATGGAGATTGACTACAACAAGCTTCTCAACTGGCTGGAAATCTGTGGCCTACCTCTTTACCAGGTGCATGCCTCTGGACATATAAATCCCG
>CAYQQD010000082.1:0-4122 GCA_964419575.1 uncultured Dehalococcoidales bacterium
GTCTCAATACCTATCGAGAGGTAGGAGCCATACCGGCTCTCGTTGTGGGCATTGTTGACATGGGTAAGGGGGCAGCCGCGGTAGCCATAGCCTACTGGCTACTGGATGTGCCCCCGCTGTTTGTTATGCTCGCCGGATTAGCGGCGGCAATTGGTCATATGTGGATGCTCTTCCTGAAATTCAGCGGAGGTAAGGGCATGGGAGCTACCTTTGGTGCCCTAGCCGTTTTACTGCCGGTCTATGGCTATTGGTATGGCTTTTTAATCTTCCTTGGTATAGTCCTGGTACCCTTCATTATTACCCGTAATGTGGCTCTGGCTATGGGTGTTGGGCTCGTGTTTCTACCTCTCATTATCTGGTTGATGGCGCATTCAGAGTTGGCTGCCATCTTGGCCGTTATTCTCGGAGTACTGATTGCGATAAGATTTCTGCCCACAGCCAGGGCAGCTTGGGCTAAGTCTAAGGGTGCGAGTGACTTCATCCGCGGTCATTAGCCACGGCACAAGACCGGGTCTTCATTGTCAAATTATTTTCTCAAACCATCTAGCGGACTGATGAAAAAAGTTCTATAATTAGTGGGTATGGAACACATTCAGCTTACGGCTGATGTGGAACGACTGACCGAGAGCTTGGGACAACTACCTGACCTAGTCGCCAAGCCTGTTTTTGTGGCTGTCATTGGCCTGCCCGGGGCTGGGAAATCTTACTTCTGTGGTAAGCTAGCCGAGAGATTACCGTTTGTTGTTTTAGAAAGTGATGCCTTGCGCAAGGTACTTTTCTCACCACCGAGCTATAGTGCGGAGGAGAGCCAGCGCCTTTTTCGGGTGGTACACCTTCTCATTGAGAGATTGCTGAAAAAGGGGGTCTCTCTTATTTTAGATGCGACCAATCTATCCGAGCGGAATCGGGAATATCTTTATAGTATTGCTGACCGTTTAAATGTCAAGCTAATCTTGGTGCGGGTTGAGGCGCCACCCGAGGTGGTGCGCCAACGGCTTGGAAACCGTCGGGAGAATCCGGAGAATAAATCGGATGCTGATTGGCTAACATACCAGCGGATGAAATCCTCGGTTGAGAAGATTCGGCGCAAGCACTACGCGGTGGACACATCTCGGGATATTACCCCTGTCCTGGACAAAATTGTCAAAGAGGTGAGGCATTTAGCGATTGTTTAGGAGGAGGAATTATGGATAAGACAGAAAAGCTGTTAAAGGAACTGACAGAAGCGAATGGCGTACCGGGGTACGAGACGGAGGTACGCAGTGTCATTCGACGGTACTTTGAGCCGCTGGGGGAGATTATTCAGGATAAGATTGGCAGTCTGATTTGCAAAAAGACCGGGGCTGCCGTCGAGCCAAAGGTGCTCCTGGCCGGACATATGGATGAGATTGGCTTTATGGTTAAGCACATTACCAAAGAGGGCTTTATCATGTTTACTGCCCTGGGAGGCTGGTGGGACCACGTTTTGCTTGCGCAACGAGTGCGAATCAAGACCAGTAAGGGCGATGTCATCGGCGTCATCGGTGCCAAACCCCCTCATCTTTTGTCGCAGGAAGAGCGCAAGAAGCTCGTTGAGAAAAAGGATATGTATATTGACATTGGGGCTACCTCACAAAAAGAGGTTGAGGAGGTCGGAGTGCGCGTGGGCGATCCCATTGTGCCCATCAGCGAATTCACGGTTCTGGCCAACCCAAAGACATATCTGGCTAAAGCCTTTGATAATCGTGTAGGTTGTGCCTTGGTCATAGCAGCATTGCAGGGCTTGGCTAAGAGGAACCATCCTAACACACTTTTCGGTGTGGCTACAGTTCAGGAAGAAGTTGGAGTAAGAGGGGCGACTACCAGTGTCGAAGTGGTTAATCCCGATGTGGCTATCATTCTGGAGGTAGATATCGCCGGGGATGTGCCTGGAATTAAGCCCGAAGAATCGTCAATCAAGCTTGGTAGTGGGCCGACAGTACTTGCTTATGATGCCCGCATGATACCCAATCTCAAACTTCGTGACCTGGTCGTTGATATTGCCAAGAGGTCCAATATCCCACTTCAAATGTCTGCTGTCGAGGGTGGGGCAACCGATGGTGCTGCCATTCACCTGCATAAGAGCGGTGTTCCGACAGTGGTGCTGGCTATACCGACACGACACATCCATAGCCACAATGCTATCTTTCATCGGGATGACTTTGACCATGCGGTTACACTGCTGACTGGAATAATCCAGGAACTGGACAAGAAGACGGTGACTAATCTAACTTTATGGTGAACCCTGTCCTTTCTCTGGCTAGATAACTGAAAGGAGGTTTCAGGTTATGAAGATTAAATGGCTGGGGCATGCTTCTTTTCTTATTACCTCAGAGGCGGGAATAAGAATAATCACTGACCCCTATACCACCAGTGAGAGCTTTATTTATGGGGAAATAAAAGAGTTGGCTGATATTGTTACCGTGAGCCACGAACATGGTGACCATAACAATGTGGCTGCGGTCAGGGGCAAGCCGGAGATAGTTGGAGGTACCGCCAAGGCCAAAGGTATCAAGTTTAGCGGTATTCCTACCTATCATGATAGCGCTAACGGAAGTCTGAGGGGCAATAATATCATATTCCGCTTTGAAGTTGATGGCGTAAGAGTCTGTCACCTCGGTGACCTGGGTCACTCTCTCAGTAGTAAGCAAACGGCTGAGATTGGTAAAGTAGATGTATTGCTGATTCCAGTAGGGGGTAATTTTACCATAGATGCCAGGGTTGCTACCGAGGTTTGTAATAAGCTGGCACCTAAAGTGATAATTCCCATGCACTTTAGGAATGAAAAGTGTCCCACTTTCCCGATAGCCGGGGTAGATGAATTTCTCAAGGGGAAAAAGGGAGTATTCAGTCTGAATGCCAGCGAAGCTGAGTTCAAGCGGGAGAAACTTCCTGCCACCACCCAGATTATAGTTTTGAAACCGGCGCTATAGAAGAGTGATAAAACCTGAGGGCAGGCTAGATTGGAGGGAGGGGTAAGGGTTGATATTTGAAGCTTCAGAGTTTGTTTTCAAAGCACCTTCGACAGTAGCCAGGGCACGGCGGGTTTTGATTAAACCAAGCGCATCCTACCCGGTATCCTATCCGGTAAGTACCAGCCGTGATATTCTGTCGGTGATAATAAGAGGTATCAGGCAGGTCAGTGATGCCGATATTCTGCTGCTGGAGGGCACCGCTAGCGGAGGCTCAATTTACCCGATATATCAGGCTTTAGGCTATGACTTTCCGCGGGTATTGATGCTGGATGTAAAGGATTGCATCTGGGTGGAGGTGGATAACCCCCTGCCCAAGCCCCTGGTCGTGCCGACCTTCTGGGTGCCCAATGTCATTCTATCCAGTGACTATTTGATATCGGTGGCTCCCTTGAAGGTTCTTAAGGGGAGGGGGAGCCTTAGTATCATGAATATGCTTACCTTGCTACCAAGTGCCAAGTATGGGGAGGCACAAGGGGGGTGGGAGGCTTTGTATGCTCTCGGAATAGACCAGGTAATTACTGACCTTTATTTCACTTTACCCTTTGACCTGGGGATTATAGAAGCTCGTCAGAAGTTTGATAGCTCTGAGGACCCGGTTAAGGGTGAGATTGAGGACTATGGTAAAGTGTTTGTTGGCGAGCCCTATGAAGTAGATTGTGAAGTTTCGGAGTTATTGGGGCTTAAGACGGATTATCTTGACTTGATTAGGCGAGCTAAAGTGGACCTTGAGACTTAAGAATTTGGCTAGAAAGTAGTTTTATGAGTAAAGAAGATATGAGTCCTGATGAAGTTACCCCGCGCTGGTTTATTGACTTAGATTGGTATCAGCCGAATCATCGTTCCTTTTCTATTCTAGCTGAGCGTTGCCTGTGCGCTGATTGTCGTGAGCGCTTGCAGGTAGAGGGAGGAGAGATTCCAGCGGAGGAACTTCTGGTGGCTATCAAAGATTGCTGCTCTCGGGAACCCGGCTTTATTACTGGTGAACTACCTATTTTGGAGAGTATATTTCGTCTTTTTCTGGCTAATGGCAACGAGCCCCTTGAGTTAGAAGAACTGAGCAAGCAGTTAAGCGAATGGCGGGCGGGAAACCCCTACCGCACTTCAGTCGAAGTTTTATCTCGTCTTCTTA
>CAYQQD010000083.1:0-4101 GCA_964419575.1 uncultured Dehalococcoidales bacterium
GGGAAAGTGTCAACTATTGAAAGAGTTAAAGCCAGGGAAATCCTAGATTCCAGAGGCAATCCTACCCTGGAAGTTGAGGTAGAGCTAGCTGGCGGCATAATAGGTCGGGCAGCAGTGCCCTCCGGTGCCAGCACTGGCAAGTATGAGGCAATAGAGCTCCGCGACGGAGATAGCTCCAGGTTTAACGGACTGGGAGTCCTCAGGGCGGTAACCAATGTTAACCAACATATTGCCCCGACTATAGTCGGGATGCCAGCTACCGAGCAGGCAGCTATTGACCATAAGCTAATAGAGCTTGATGGTACCGCCAATAAATCACGCTTAGGGGCTAACGCCATTTTGGGGACATCACTAGCCGTGGCTCACAGTGCCGCCAGGCTGCATAATATACCTCTATACCGCTATCTCGGTAAGGCAGCCACCTATACCCTACCGGTGCCGATGATGAATATCCTAAATGGCGGCAAGCACGCCGCCGGTTCAACCGATTTCCAAGAATTCATGGTAGTAGCGGCTGGAGCCAGAAACTTCAGCCATGCTCTTCAAATAAGTGTCGAGATTTATCACAGCCTAAAGAGGGTGCTTACGGACAAAGGGCTTAATACCAATGTCGGCGATGAAGGTGGATTTGCCCCCCCATTAGCCTCAAATAAACAGGCAATAGAGGCGGTTCTAGCCGCTATTGAAAAAGCCGGCTACAAGCCGGGTAGGGACTGTTTTATTGCCCTGGACCCAGCAGCTAGCCAATTCTATAAAGATGGTAAATATATCCTGACCAAGGAAGGCGTATCACTCAGCAGCCAGGAAATGGTTGAATATTATGTCAAGTGTGCAGCCAGCTATCCCCTTATCAGCATTGAGGACGGGATGGCTGAGGATGATTGGGACGGCTGGCAACTGCTGACTCAAAAATTGGGCAATAAAATCCAAATTGTTGCTGATGACCTCTATGCTACTAATGTAAGCCGCCTCAATCAAGGCATCAACTTAAAGGCGTCTAATTCCATTCTTATCAAACCCAATCAAATTGGCACCCTTACCGAAACCATTGCCGCTATTCGCCGGGCACAACAGGTAGGCTGGACGGCAATAGTAAGTCACCGTTCAGGTGAAACCGAAGATACCACCATAGCTGACCTAGCTGTGGGGCTGAATACCGGTCTGATTAAAGCTGGCGCCCCTTGCCGTTCAGAGCGGGTGGCTAAGTATAATCGCCTGCTTAAAATAGAAGACGAGCTCGGGGAAAGGGCTAACTTTGCCGGCATGGGAGCATTCTACAACTTGAAAAGGAGGTAAAAGTGACAACCAAAATTGGCATTAACGGCTTTGGGCGGATAGGCAGATTAACCTTCAGGTCGATTAAGCAGTACCACGATGGTAAACTTGAGGTGGTAGTGGTCAACGACCTTACTGATGCTAAGACTAACGCTCACCTATTAAAATGGGACAGCACCTACGGTCCCTATCCAGGCAAGGTAGAGGCGACTGAGGACTCAATTATTGTTAATGGTAAGAAGGTGAAGGTGTTAGCCGAACGCGACCCGGGAAAAATCACGTGGCAAGACTACGGTGTAGATATAGTCATTGAATCAACCGGGCTATTTACCGATGGCACCAAGGCAGCATCTCACCTGCAGGGTAAGGCTAAGAAAGTAATCATTTCCGCCCCGGCACGCAACGAAGATGTAACCATTGTCCTCGGCGTCAATGAAGACCACTATGACCCAGCCAGGCACAAAATTATATCTAATGCCTCCTGCACTACCAATTGCATTGCCCCCGTGGTCAAGGTATTGCATAAAAGCTTTGGCGTAGATAAGGGGTTAATGACTACTATTCACGCCTATACCAATGACCAGAGGATTCTGGATATGTTCCACAAGGACCTACGTCGGGCTCGAGCGGCAGCGATGAACATTGTTCCCACCACCACCGGTGCCGCCACAGCAGTAACCGAGGTTATTCCTGAACTCAAAGGCAGGCTTCACGGGGTAGCCTTCAGGATTCCAGTGCCTGTAGTCTCGGTGGTTGACTTTGTTGCTGACCTAGCCAGAGAGGTTGACGTTGAACAAGTAAATCAGGCTTTCCAGGCGGCTGCCGAGGGACCGTTAAACGGAATACTGGAGTATTGCCAAGAAGAGCTAGTCAGCATGGATTTTAAGGGCAATCCGGCTAGCTCGATTGTTGATGCGCCGAGCACTATGGTCATTGGTGGCAATATGGTCAAGATGGTCGCCTGGTATGATAATGAATGGGGCTATAGCTGCCGCTTGGCTGACCTTGCTGCCTATGTCGCCGATAAAGGGCTATAACGATACTAAGCACTCCGATACTAAATGTAGGGATTGACATTGTCGCACAAGGTGTGCTTAAATTGGGAAAAATCCTTAATACCGAGGTGAGAAATGAAATTAGTAGTTATAGGTTTTGGACAATGTGGCGGCAGAATTGCCGATGAGTTTGCCCGACTAAATAGAAGGGCTCACGCTTATCGGGGGATTGAGATAATTACCGGTGCTTTCGCCGTAAACACCGATGCCGCCGACTTAAGCGGGCTAACCACTATAAGGCCTGATTACCAGCACCGAATCCTGATTGGCGGTCGAAAGACCGGTGGGCACGGCGTAGGCAAGATAAATGAACTGGGTGCTGAGGTAGCCGCTGAGGATGGCGACAAGGTAGTCGATGCCATAAGAACGGCAAGGCGTTTCTTCGAGTCAGATGCCTTCTTACTAATCGCCGGTTGTGCCGGTGGCACTGGCTCTGGGTCAATCCCAATAATGACCAAAATGTTAAAAGAGCGCTATATAGACAAACCAATATATAACCTTGTCATCCTTCCCTTTGAGCACGAGGAGCTCAACGAGGAAAGAACCATCTATAACTCAGCGGTATGTCTTAAATCGGTCAGCTCAGTGGCTGATGCCATAATTCTGGTTGATAATCAAAGGTATGTTAGGAAGGATTTTTCACTTAGAAACAACCTCGCCAAAATCAATGCCCTAATTGTTGAACCATTCTATAACATACTTTGTGCCGGCGAGGAGAAAAAGCCAAAACACATCGGGGCAAGGATGCTTGACGCTGGAGACATAATACAGACTCTAGTAGGATGGACAGTAATAGGCTATGGCAAATCGCCACTACCGCTAATCAGGCTTCCCTTTGAAAAAACCCGCAACTTTCGGGCTAAGAGCACCGAAACCCATAAGGGAATTCATGCCATGGATGAAGCCATAAGTGAGCTATCACTCAGATGCAACCCCAGGGACGCTGGCAGAGCCCTATATCTCCTCTCGGCACCAGCTAAAGAAATGAACATGGACATGATTAAGGAACTGGGAGACTATCTCAGAGACCTAGCTCCAGAGGCGATAATAAGAAATGGCGATTACCCCAGAGAAAGGGGAGTGATAGATGTAGCGGTTATCCTGTCTGAACTCAACGCTGTGGACAAAGTCAAGGACTACTACAATAAATCGACTGGTTTTATCTCGGCGATTAAAGAGAGACAGGAAGAAATAAAGGGCAAACTCAGAGACATAGAGGATGCCTCCAAAGATATACCCTCGTTACTATAACCAGCCAACTTGAGCCTATTGGGAAGAAGGCTACCCCTCTTCTTACGAAGAGGGGTAGCTATTTTACGGGAGCAAACAAAAATTCAATAATTATTAGGCAAAAACCTTGGGAAACCAGATAATATGGAGTATAATAAAAGCAACCGAAGATGGCTTCCCAGGTTTTTTATCGTAAGTGGCGCCCTCAAACCCTAGCCGAGGTAGTCGGTCAGGAACCGGTAACCCAGACACTACGTAATGCCCTCATTAGTGGTCGCGTATCCCACGCCTACCTTTTTTGCGGTCCGCGAGGAACCGGAAAGACCACCACCGGTCGCATCTTGGCTAAGGCAGTAAATTGCCTTACCAATGGCAAGGGTGAACCATGTAATGCTTGCCCCATGTGTCAAGCCATAACCGAAGGCAGGGCTCTGGATGTTATCGAAATAGATGCGGCTAGCAATCGCGGCATTGATGAAATCCGAGACCTCCGCGAGAAGGTCAACTATGCTCCTAACCAAGCCCGCTACAAAGTCTATAT
>CAYQQD010000084.1:0-4100 GCA_964419575.1 uncultured Dehalococcoidales bacterium
GGTGAGCGGGTGCCAGTAGACGGCGTTATTCGTCGGGGGTATTCTAGTGTTGACGAGTCTATGATTACCGGGGAGAGCATCCCGGTGGAGAAAAGGGTAGGTGATGAGGTTATCAGTGCCACGATTAATAAGACCGGCAGCTTTGAGTTTGAGGCGACCAAGGTGGGTAGGGACACGACTCTGGCTCAAATTATACGGCTGGTGGAGGAAGCCCAGGGAAGTAAAGCACCTATCCAGCGCCTAGCTGACGTCATTGCCAGTTACTTTGTGCCGATAGTAATTGGTATCGCCATCGTCACCTTCATCGTCTGGTACCTGGTGGGGCCGGCTCCGGCTCTCACCTTCGCCCTCCTCAACTTTGTCGCTGTGCTCATTATTGCCTGTCCCTGTGCCCTGGGGCTGGCAACACCAACGGCAATCATGGTCGGCACCGGCAAGGGGGCTGAGTATGGCATTCTTATTAGGAGTGCTGAGGCACTGGAGCGGTCTAACCGGATAAGTGCTGTGATGCTGGATAAAACGGGCACTCTGACTCGGGGTGAACCCCAGGTGACCGATGTCATTGCTGTTCCCGTCTTCACCCAGGACGAAGTCCTTCGGCTGGCAGCTTCTGCTGAATATGGCTCAAAGCACCCACTTGCCGAGGCTATAGTCAACGCTTCCAAAGAGAAGAAGCTGGAGTTGTCACCGGCTTCAGATTTTAGTGCTATTCCGGGACACGGCGTTGAGGCTTTGGTGGCGGGGAAGAAACTTGTCTTGGGCAACCTTAGGCTGATGAAAGAGAGGGGGCTGTCTTTGAATTGGCTGGAAGAAGAAGCTGAGCGCCTCTGGGCAAAGGGCAAAACGGTGATGTTTTTGGGTATAGATAGTCAGGTAGTGGGCATCATTGCCCTTGCCGATACCGTTAAGCCTAGCGCTAAACAGACAGTAGCCGAGCTACACAAAATGGGTATTGAGGTGGTAATGCTCACCGGGGATAATTGGCGCACCGCTGAGGCTATTGCCCGAGAGGTAGAAATTGACCGCGTCCTGGCTGAGGTGCTCCCAGAACACAAGGCTCAGCAGGTCAGGAAATTGCAGGATGAGGGAAAGATAGTTGCGATGATCGGGGATGGGATAAACGATGCCCCGGCTCTGGCTCAGGCTGATATTGGTATTGCCATCGGTACTGGTAGCGATGTCGCCATGGAGACCGGAGACATTACGCTGATTAGTGGCGATTTAAAGGGAATTGTAACTGCCATATCCCTGAGCCAGCGAACTATGAGAACGATTAAACAGAACCTTTTCTGGGCGTTTGCCTATAACAGCGCCCTTATCCCGGTGGCAGCCGGAGCATTATACTTTGCCTTTGCCCAGACTGGCATTCCGTCCGGGCTTCACTTTGTCCTGGGTGACTACGGGTTCCTGAATCCGATTCTAGCTGCTGCTGCCATGGCAGCTAGCTCTATTACTGTAGTATCTAACTCACTGCGTTTAAGAAGGTTTAACCCAGCCAAGCTCGCTGGCTAATTGAAGGCAGCTAGGGATATTGTTTAGACATTAAACAGGAAGGTAATTATATCTCCATCCTGAACAGTGTAGTTCTTCCCCTCTAGGCGGAGAAGCCCTTTCTTTCGCGCTTCAGGTAGGCTATCGCACTTCATCAGGTCATCGTAACTGATTACCTCTGCCCGGATGAAGCCTCTTTCCATATCGGAGTGGATTTTACCTGCGGCTTTGACAGCGCAGGTGCCTTTTTGAATAGACCATGCCTTAACTTCACCTGAGGCTATGGTGAAAAAGGAGATTAGCCCTAATAACTGGTAGGATAGCTTGATGGTGCGGTCAAGCCCGGATTCTTTTATGCCGAATTCAGCACGAAATCTCTCAGCAGCACTCTCATCTAATTGAGCCAGCTCCATTTCTAACTTACCGCAGAGGGTAATAACATCGCATTTTGGGTGTGAATAATGTGCCTTAAGTCCTGCTTCTAAAGATTCAGCCTGGGGAAGCTGCTCCTCTCCAATATTGACTACTATTAGTAGCGGCTTAGCAGTGAGAAATTGGTAATTAGCTATCGTTTTGGCTTCGTCACTAGTTAGCTTTAGTTCCCGCAGAGGCACCTCTTTTTCCAAGCTGGCTTTAACTGTCCCTATCAATTCTTGCTCTCGGAGAAGTCCCTGGCGCTCAAGCTGTTTAGCCCCTTTTAAGGATAATTCTATCTTCTCCAGTCGCCGGTCAATAATGGTTAAATCAGAAAAGGCAAGTTCAAAGTCTGTGGTGGCGATATCCCGCTCAACATCAAGGCTACCTTCAATATGGGGTATGCTTTCATCGGTGAAAGCCCGGACTACATTGATAAGGGCATCGACATTGCTAAGCTGGCTCAGGAATTGACTACTTATAGCCTTGTCCTTGCCCAAGCCCTTAATTGAAGCCCCGATATCAAGGTATTTTACCTCGGCTGGGACTACCCGCTTGGGGTGGAGCATATCGGTTAGCATTTTGAGGCGGGGCTCTGGAACCCTGGCTATTCCCATATGCAGGGTTAAGCCCTTTTGAGCATAGCTTCCGGTCTCAACTTTGCCCTTGGTTAAAGCGTTGAAAATGGTTGTCCTGCCGCTTTTATCCAGACCTATTATGCCAATGTTAACACTCATTGGCTTACCCGATACCTTTTAATTAACGGCTCGCCTTTATTATTTCCCTGGCGCGCTTAAGGGCAAGGTCTCTTTCATCAGCAACTAACTTTTCATTAGCTGCCAGGTCAAGTAAGGCACGAAATGCCTCACGGCTGCCAATATTACCAATCAGTTCAATAGCTTTACTTCTCAACTCAGCGGCAAGTTCCAGGTCACTGGCAATGGCAATTAGCTTCTTTAGTTCATTTGGTTGCTCTGACATTATACCTCTCCTATTAGTTCTATTTAGTTCTATGACACCAACGGGCAAGGTATTACCTGCTTTCATTTTACTCTTTGTATCTCTATTGTTCAAATATTATCATTGGTTAATGTGATAAAATGGGGGAGAACTGTAAGTAGGGGAAACAAACTTGTTATATATACTGTCAGGGCAGGACGATTTTTCCCTTAGTGAGGTGCTTGAAGAGATAAAAAGAGGCATGGGTGACCAAGCACTTTTAGCGGCTAATACTACTGTGCTTGAGGGTCAGCAAGTGACCCCAGACCAATTAAAAGCTGTTTGTGAGACGGTGCCCTTTCTGTCTGAAAGGCGATTGGTCATCGTCAAGGGGTTATTGGGGCGTTTTGAGCCCAAAAGCAAATCCAGCGGTCAAAAGAGGCTTACACCGGTGACTGACCGGCAAAACGAGTATAAATTATTAGCCGCCTACCTTAACCAGATACCTGATAGCACCATATTGGTATTAATAGATGGTAGGCTAAGTAGTGGTAATCCTCTATTTAGGGCACTTTCAGCTAAGGCAGAGGTAAAGACCTTCCCTTTACTCAGAGATACCCAGCTCCGTAGATGGATTCAAAGGCGCGTGGTGGAGGAAGGCGGCAGTATATCACCGGCGGCAATAGACCTATTGGTTAAGCTTGTGGGCAGCAATCTATGGGTCATGAAAAGTGAAATTAATAAGCTTGTCCTATTCACCTCAGGTCGTCGTATTGAGGAGGACGACGTTAGGAGAATAGTAAGCTATGCCCAGGAAGCTAATGTCTTTGCTATGGTTGATGCCATCCTCGAGTTCAAGGCTGGGATAGCTGAACTGTCTCTTCACCAGTTACTGGAGGCAGGAGCTCCCTCAGCCTATCTTTTGGTTATGCTGTTACGCCAGGTTGAAATGATAGTCCGGGCAAAAGAGCTAAGTAACCGGGGGGACCCTGAGGTAGAGATTCAGAATAAGTTGGGTTTGACCTCAGAATTTGTTTTGCGTAAGACATTAGAGCAGGCTAGTAGATACTCCATGCCGCGGCTTAAAGAAGTCTATGATAAACTTTTGGCAACCGACCTATCTATTAAAACCGGGAGATATGACGGTGAGCTGGCGCTCAATATTTTGATTGCCGAGCTATGCCAACAGCGTAAGATACAGGAGTAACAATAACCTAAGTTGATTTAGGGCTAACCGCAGGGTAGCCGAATCCTTA